>JBDTOL010000022.1:0-19412 GCA_039933235.1 Spartobacteria bacterium
CCACCTTCCGGCCACTCTTCTCCCCCTTCCAAACCCTTCTTTTTCCCTTCCCTCCGCACGTCGTCCGTGTTGCACTTACTTTGTGAATCCGCGATGTCTGACCGTGCGCTGCAGCGCACGGGCTCCGCCGTCGCTGCACTGAAGGCGTTAGATGTTGAGCTAAAACTTATCTTTCACGACAATCCGTCATTCAACCCACCTCAATACCCGCATCTATGTATAACAAAGACAACCTCAGCCGGATTAAGACAATGGACAGCCTGGCGCCTGAAGTAATGAAGGCGTTTTGGGCGTTCGACAAGGCAGCGGTCGCCGATGGAGCAATTCCTGTAAAGTATAAAGAGCTGATCGCGGTCGCAGTGGCTCTCACTACCCAGTGTCCGTATTGCATCGATATCCACAGCGGCAACGCGCGCAAGGCAGGCGCGAGCGAAGCAGAGCTTGTCGAAGCCGCGATGGTGGCAGCATCGCTCCGCGCAGGAGCGGCCGTGACGCACGCCACTCATGCTCTCTCTCATTGATCCACCGCGCCTGACAAGACGGGTTCCGAGAGCCCACGTAAACCCAGCCATGCTTCGGGGACGCGCTTGCTTCGCGCTGCCAGCCGGATTTCCAAAGTTCCTCGTCGGCGGTGGGAGGCAGCTTCCTTCGTAGAGGTAAATGTGTCTGAGGCCACGCCCCCGTCGGGGTAGGTGGTGCAGGTGTAATGGCCTGGGCCGCGGCTCGGGGCGGGTGTCCGGGCTCAGACCGTTGTTAGTCTGCTGCCCATTCGGACGCGCGATTCGGGTCCAGAGCTGGAAGGTCGCCATGGCGACGCCCGTGTTCGTTACCGTCACGTTGAAATTGAATTGCCGCCGCCGGGTGGGATGACAATAAGAGGATTGACTGGATCGACGTCAACGTGAGCGTGGCGCGATCGCCGCTAGAGAAGAGATAGGCACGGCTGGCGTCCGTGGGGCTGGAGCCGCGATCCTCCAGATAAGCTACGGACACTCACTTGCCAGCGTCCTGCACGGACAACTCCCAGCGATAGCCATCGGGATCGTGCAGCCAAAGTCCCATGTGAGGCGAGCCGGGCGACTCCGGCCCGATTTCATCGCCGGGATCTTCCAGCTCGGCACCGACCTCTTTGAGGTGCTCGAGTGCTTTGCGCAGGGTCCCCATGTCGGGCAAATGAAACGACATATGACCAAGGGTCTCGGGTGAAGGCTTTCCCTTGGAGAGCGCTATCGTGAACTGCTCGTTGCCGACGGCAATCCCATCTTCGAATTCGAACTGCTTTTTCAATCCCAAGGCACGCTCAAACCAGTGCACGCTTCTCGCGGGGTCACGCACAGCCAGTCCAAAGTGACCAACTGAGCCAAGGTTAAACGGCGCTCCCATCTTCCTATTTGCTACACGTCAGTCATCCGCGACTCGGATGCGATAGATTGCGCCGCGGGCCGAGCCGATTGGCTGGCGGAGCCAGCGCCCAAGTCTCCACCGATCTCCGGCACTCGAATGCAGGCGGCGGAATGCCCGGGTGCCCACTCGATCAGCGCGGGCATGGCCTCCTTGCATTGCGGGATGCAATAAGGACAGCGGGGATGGAAGAAGCAGCCGACCGGTTGATCGACCGGGGACGGCGGATCGCCCGCCAGGACGAGCCGCTGCCGTTGACGCTCGCGCGACGGATCCGGCATGGGCACAGCGCTGAGGAGCGCTTTCGTGTAAGGATGTTGCGGGTGCCCAAAGACCTCTTCGGTCGGGCCCCACTCGACGATCCGACCGAGATACATGACTGCGATCCGGTCGGCGATATGCCTAACGACTGAAAGATCGTGCGAGATAAAGACCAGAGTCAGCCCCATCTCGCGCCTGATCTGCGCGATCAGGTTGATGATCTGGGCCTGAATGGAAACGTCGAGGGCCGAGACCGGCTCGTCGGCGATGATCAGCTTCGGCTCCACCGCGAGCGCGCGCGCGACTGCGATTCGCTGACGCTGGCCCCCTGAAAATTCATGCGGATACTTGTTCAGCGCGCCCGGGAGCAAACCCACTGTCGCCATCAAAGCGATAACGCGCGTCCGCCGCTCCGTGCGCGCGATCTTGCGATGACTGACGAGGGCTTCTGCGAGAGTATCGAACACAGTCATACGCGGATTGAGCGAGGCGTAGGGATCCTGGAAGATCATTTGAAAATCCTTCCGGGCCCGCCGCAGCATGCGGCCGCTTAGCTCATTCAGATTCCGCCCCTCCAGCACGACGGCTCCGGTGGTGGCCGGGATAAGTTGAAGGATCGTGCGACCGAGCGTGGATTTTCCGCAGCCCGATTCGCCCACCAGCCCCAGCGTTTCGCCGCGGGCCAGGTTGAAGCTTACTCCGTCGACTGCTTTGACCACGCGAGGCTTCCGTCGCGGGAAGGCCTTTTCCTCGACCGGAAAATAGGTCTTGAGATCGCGGACTTCGAGGAAGGGCTGAGTCATCGGGACGCAAGGAGTTAACCGAGCGCGCGCCGTTTGTCATCCCATCCGCTCTTTCTGTGCCGGGCTACGCGCGAAGCGGCCGCTGAGCATCGAGCGTCATGGCCCGCGCTGCCAGTTCTCGAATCATCCCGCCGAAAATCATACCGTGGATGGGATAAAGCAGATACCAGTAGGCGAGTCCGAAGAGCCCTTTGGGCGCAAAAAAGGCCGTTTGGGTGAGGACCGGGCGAGCGTCGGCTTCCTGTGGTCTCACTTCAAATTGGAGCCACGCTTTCCCCGGAACTTTCATCTCGGCCCGCAGCCGCATGAGTTGCCCGGGCTCGATCGCCTCGACCCGCCAGAAATCGAGTGCCTCGCCAACACGGACATTGTCCGCATCACGCCGGCCGCGCCGCATGCCCACTCCACCGCAAAGCCGGTCGAGCGCGCCGCGGATGCGCCAGGTCCAATTCAAATAGAGCCATCCGCGCTTACCCCCGAGCCCGGTGAAGGCGCGAAAGATCGAATCCGCCGATGCGTCCACGGACATCTGACGACGCTCGATGATCATCCCTTCGTGCGTCGTGAGCATGACCGGCGTTACGATCGCGTCCGGCACCAGTCTCGGGTCGGCACTCAGCACCCCGTCCACATCTGTCCAGATCGTGATGGAGCGCGCGCCGAGCAATTTCCCGAAGATCGAGGCGGAGAAATCGCTCCCATTGCGCTTCAGCGTAGTCGGTATGCCGTCCGGCGTGGAGGCGACAAAACCGGTTACCACCACCCATTCACTCGTTAGGCCGGCGAGCCACTGATTGGTTTGCGCTTGCGAACGCGCCCAGTCCACGCTGACGGTGTTTTCTCCCGGATCCACCGTCAGGATAGTGCGCGCGTCGAGGTAGCTGGAACCTATCCCCTCGGCTCGCAGATGCGCATCGAGCAACTGCGCCGACCATAATTCGCCGTGGCCCGTAATCAGCTCGAGCGTGCGTTCCGAGCAGGTCCGGCTCAGGTAAACACCGCGCAGGACCTCCCCGATATCGCTGCAGTCCGACTCCAGAACTTTGAGAAAATCCTGCAGCGGCCTGTCCACGAGCAATGCTTCCGCGGCCTGCGCATGACGCTCCTTGAGCAGCGCTAGGCGATGCCGATAGCCGTCGTCGCGCGTCCGGGCGAGCTCGACCAGCTCGATCAAGGTATCGGTCACCTTCGCCATCGCCGAGACAACGATCGCTTTGCGTCCGCCTTCCGCAGCGCGCAGAATCTCGGTCACGCCCCGATAGTGATCGGCGCTGGCGAGGCTGGTGCCCCCAAACTTGTGAACGTCCCACTGCGAACTCATGCCCTATGGTCGTGCATAAGGCGCAGGCGTCGAGCCCAGTGCTCGAGAAGTCGAGCGCTAGGTCTAACGAGCCGATTCGAAATCAGCTTCAGGCGATTGCTGGTCGACTACTGTGTCTTCGGATCTTCGACCAGGGAAAGATACTGGCCGTAACCTTCCTCCTGCATCTTCGCGCGCGGGATGAAACGCAGCGCGGCCGAATTCAAGCAATAGCGCAGGCCGGTCGGCTCGGGGCCGTCCGCAAAGACGTGGCCCAGGTGCGCATCGCCCTCTTTCGAGCGCACTTCGGTTCGTTCCATGAACATCTTGCGATCCGTTTTCTCGATCACGTGTGACTTGTCGATCGGCTTGGTGAAGCTGGGCCAGCCGGTGCCGCTTTCGAACTTGTCGCTCGAGGCGAAAAGCGGTTCACCGCTGATCAGGTCGACGTAGATGCCCGGTTCGTGGTTGTTCCAATATTCATTGCGGAAAGGCGGCTCGGTGCCGTTCTCGCGCGTGACGTGATATTGCTCGGGAGTCAGCTTCTTGCGGAGTTCAGTGTCAGACATGGTTTTGGAGTCAGTTTTTTTTGCTTCGGTCGAGTTCGCGCTCGCGCTTTCGGCCGCAGGAGCCGCGGAAGATTGGTCCCGCTGCTCGCCGGCGCGGCCCACATAAAGAGAAGTCGCCGCAATCAGCGCCAGGATCGTGGCACCGACCCAGAGGGCGGAGCGGCTGCTGCCCCGCTGCAGGGTCTGCCGATAGAGTGGTTTTTGGTTCATCGGGAGTGAGAGAACTTACCGCGACCTTTATTCCGCGGCAACGACCCTGGCGGCCGCCGGACGAAGATCGATCTCGCCGAGCTGGACGCGCAGACAGGCCGATGAATGGCCAGGCGCGACTTTCTTCAGCACGATCTCGGAAGTCACGCATTTCTCCTCCGCAAACTCACAGCGCGGCGCGAACGGACATCCAGGAATGGGACCCGCGACATCGGGCGGTGCGCCGGGAATGGTGGGCAACTCCTCGCCCCGTTTGTGCAGCGCGGGAATAGAGCGCTGCAGCGCCTGGTTATAGGGATGTTTCGGATTCTGGAAGAGTTGCGCCGTCGGACCGCTTTCGAGCACGCGTCCGGCATACATCACGAGGACCCGATCGCAGAAGGCGGAGACGATACCGATGTCGTGAGTCACGAAAATGACCGCCGTCCCGCGCTGCTGCTGCATTTCCCGGATCAACTCCAGGATCTGGGCCTGCACCGTGACGTCGAGCGCGGTTGTCGGCTCGTCGGCCAGGAGCAGCTCCGGCTTGGTGATGAGAGCGAGCGCGATCATGACGCGCTGCCGCATTCCGCCGGAGAACTCGTGCGGATAGGAGCGCATGCGCCTGGCCGCATCCTGGATTCCCACCTCGCGCAAGGCGGCGACTCCGAGATCGAAAGCGTCGCTAGGCGAAATTTGCCGATGAATGCGGAGCGGCTCGGTCACCTGGTCGCCGATCCGCAGGTAGGGGTTGAGCGAGGTCATCGGGTCCTGGAAAATCATCGAGATCTGGTTGCCCCGGATCGCGCGCAGCTCCTTCTCCGCGCAGTGCAGGAGGTCGAGCTGATGGAAGCGCGCCTGCCCGCTTTCGATCCGCGCGGGAGGCTGGGGGAGGAGCCGCAGAAGAGAGTAGCAGGCGACCGATTTGCCGGAACCAGATTCGCCGACAATCCCGAGCGTCTCACCCGGACTGATCGAGAAGGAAACGTCATCGACTGCCCTAACGACCCCGGCGCGGGTATGGAAATAAGCCCGCAAATTCGCCACGCGGAGCAACTCTGGAGGGACGCCCTCTGTGGCGTCCGTGTTTCGTTCATCGCGCGGAGCCATCAATCCTTTGCCGACTGGGGATCGAGGGCATCGCGCAAACCGTCCCCGAGGAAGTTGAGCGAGAAAAGGGTCAGCGCGAGCGCGAGCCCCGGGTAGATCAGGAGCCACGGAAACTCTTCCATTGTCTCCGCGCCTTCCTTGATCAACACGCCCCAGGAACTCATCGGAGGCTGCACGCCGAGACCGAGAAAGCTTAGGAAGGCCTCGAGCAGCATCACGCTTGGGACGGTGAGAGTGGCGTAAACGATGATCGGCCCAAGGGCGTTCGGAATCATGTGCCGCAGGATGATGCGCATTTTCGAGAGCCCGAGCGCCTCCGCGGCTTCGATAAACTCCATTCGCCGCAGGGAGAGGACCTGCCCCCGAACGATCCGCGCCATGGTGAGCCACTGGACCGCGCCGATCGCGGCGAAAAGCAAAACGAACTGACGGCCGAAAAGGACCATCAACAGGATAACAAAAACGGTGAAGGGGAGGGCAAAGATGACGTCAACGATGCGCATCATAATGGAGTCGACTTTGCCGCCGAGAAACCCGGAGATGGTCCCGTAAAGAACCCCGATCGTTAGGGCAACCGCCGTCGCGCACAGGCCGACCGCCAGCGAAATGCGTCCTCCGTAGAGCAGGCGCGCCAAGAGATCGCGTCCCAGGGTGTCGGTGCCGAGCCAATGCTCCGCGCTCGGCGGGGTGGCGCCGAGCTGCAGATTTTGCGCGAAGTAGGATTGCCCGACGAGCAACGGACCGAAGAGGGAAGCGAGGGTAAGCGCGAGGAGCAGGAAGGCGCCGACGACAGCGAGTTTGTTTCTCGCCAGCCGGTGCCAGGCATCGCGCCAGAGAGAGCTGCGGCCCGGGGCGGGATCGTTAGGCGAGCTCATTCGTAACGCAGCTTCGGGTTCATCCGAATCAGGATGAGATCGACGAGCAGATTAAAGAGGATGATGAAGCCGGCATAGAACAGCACCGTACCCACCACCATGGTGTAATCCCGGTTGAAGGCCGCGGTCACGAAATAGCGGCCCAACCCTGGGATCTGAAAGATGGTTTCCACCACGAACGATCCGGTCAGCAGTCCCGCCACGGTCGGCCCGAGATAGCTGACCACGGGAATGAGCCCGCCCCGGAGAGAATGTTTCAAGACGACGCGGGTCGGGGAAGCCCCTTTCGCGCGTGCGGTCCGGATAAAATCCTGCGAAAGAACCTCTAGCATTCCGCCTCGGGTGAGCCGAGCGATGTAAGCAGCGTAGAAACCGCCTAAGGTCAGCGCCGGCAGAATGCGATCGTAAGCGTCGTCCCAGCCGGAGACGCGCAGCCAGCCCAGCTTGAGCGCGAAGATGAGCACGAGAAGCGGCCCGAGGACGAAGATCGGCAGGCAGATACCGATCATGGCCAGGCCGCTGGGGATGTAGTCCGTTAGGCTATTGGGTCGCAGGGCCGCAATGATCCCGGCCGACAAGCCTAACGACAGGGCGACGAGCAGCGACCAGAAGCCGAGCTCGGCCGAAACCGGGAAGGCCTGACCGATCAATTCGCTGACCGTGCGGTTGGGATACTTAAAGGACGGTCCGAGGTCCCCCCGCACCACATTCCCGAGGTAGGTGAGGTATTGCTGCCAGAGGGGCCGGTTCAGCCCGTAATGCGCTTCAAGTTGCTTCTGAATCTCTGGGGTCGTGCTCTTCTCCGCCGAGAAGGGTCCGCCCGGCGCGAGCTTGAGCATGAAAAAAGTTAGCGTGGCGACCACGAGCAGGACCGGGATGGCCTGGAGCAAACGGACAGCGACAAAGCGAAGCATCGGGCGTTATTCTGGAGCAGTGTCCCGCAGTTTGCATGCGGGGAGTTCCGTCGCCTACGCCGCAGCCTTTCCGCGCCGCCGCGCAGGAGCGGCCACGCCATAGCCTCGCACTATCCTACTTCGCGGGAATCGCGGGACTGGCCGCCGGCTTGTTTTGTTCGAGCCGCAGCGACCTGATCGCGCTTCCCCCCTCCATGATGTTCGGCCGGGATAATGCACGGGTCCTCTTTTCAGCTGCGCTGAGAGCGGCTTGGGCGCGGCTCCGCCGGGTCGCCGCATTGGTCTGGTCAATGTAGTGCTGCGTCGTGAGAAAGAGTGTCCGTGTCTTGGAATCGTAAATCGCGACCCGGGCCCGTTCATCCGTGCTGCGCCATTGCTGGATGCCCACCGTCTCGCTGCTGGTTTCTCCCAATTCCTGGAGGTTCCAGGTGGCGCCGCTGGCCCGAGTTCCCAGCAGCTTGCGCAGCTCTCCTTGCGTGATCTTCGAATTGTCGGCCTTTGTGACTATTTCGCGCACGCTCTCGTTCTCGAGGTAGGTCACCGCGATCAAATAGCCGTTCGACGTGTAGCACTTGGTCACTCCCGAGTCTGCGTCGTGTGAGGCCAGGAGGGCGACCGGCTTGCCGTAGTGCGCCCGCACCTGCTCTTCCGTTTCACCGATCCGCGCCTGCACCGGTCCGCTGAGCAGCAAAAGGGTGGCGAGAATTCCGAACGGTAGTCTCATTGGATGGCGCTCTGGAGGAAATCTCGGCACTGTTCGATTACAATCCCTGCCTTCTCCAGCGCAGAAGGCAAGTCAAAAAGAATCCCGCACTGGTGGCGCGGCAGAGTGACGGGCTGCTCGTTAGGCTAACCGGTTGCGTCCGCCACTTTCTCGCCGGATGGTAGGTGCATGAGTATCGAGAAAGCCACTTTTGGAGCGGGCTGCTTCTGGGGCGTCGAGGCCGTCTTCCGGCAAACGCCGGGCGTCTGCGATGCAGCCGTCGGCTACGCGGGCGGGAAAACGGAAAATCCTACTTATAAGGATGTTTGTAGTGATGAGACGGGCCATGCGGAAGTAGTCGAAGTCACCTATGATCCCGAGAAAGTCTCTTACGATACGCTGCTCGATGTCTTTTGGAGCAACCATGATCCCACGAGCGCGAATCGCCAGGGGCCGGATGTCGGATCCCAGTATCGTTCGGTCATTTTCTCCCACTCGCCGGAGCAGAAGGCCGCCGCGGAGGACAAGCTCGCGGAGTTGGAGAAGAGCGGCCGCTTTCGGCGCCCGATCGTGACGCAGATCGAGCCGGCGCCCACTTTCTATCGCGCGGAAGAATATCATCAGCAGTACCTGGCGAAACGGGGTCGCACCCACTGCGCGATCTGAGCGCCGCTATCCGATGGATCGCGAGGTCATCCACACGCCCAATCTGACCGCGGACGCCGCCGCTCTGATCCTGCGCGAGGCACGCTCCGCCCTCGCTGAACGGGGTGAATTCCGGATCGCGCTTTCCGGGGGTAATACGCCCCGGCCGATCTACGCCGAGTTTGGTCGCGTCGCGCGCGGCATCTTCTGGGATCGAGTCCGGTTCACCTTTGGCGACGAACGCTGCGTGCTGCCGGAGGACCCGGAAAGTAACTACCGGATGGCGCGCGAATCGTTGTTCGAGCCGTGCGCCGTCCCGGAAAAATCGATCCTGCGGCTGCGCGGCGAGATCGAGCCGGCCCTCGCCGCGCAGGAATACGAAGAGGAGCTCGCCCTGCTCGCGACGCAACGCGGCGAGATCATATATCGGCACGACCTGATGCTCCTCGGAATGGGCGACGACGGTCACACGGCTTCGCTTTTTCCCGGAACGGAGGCCCTGGCCGAGCAGGTCCGGCGGGTCATGCCGAACTACGTGCCGAAACTGGACGCCTGGCGCCTAACGATGACGTTGCCGCTCCTCAACCAGTCGCGCCGAGTCCTGTTTCTCGTCGGGGCGGGGAAGAATCCCGAACTTCTCGAGGAGGTGCTGGCGGAGGGCGCCGACTATCCTGCGAGCAGGGTCAACCCGCCTAACGGTCAACTGACCTGGATGATCGGCGGAAGCGCCTAACGAAGTGACGAAACCGGGCACCATCCTCGTCACCGGCTCGGCCGGGTTGATCGGCTCGGAAACCGTCAAACGGTTCGCGGCCGACGGGTGCCGCGTTGTCGGGATCGATAACGATATGCGGAAGCGCTTCTTCGGCGAAGAAGCTTCGACTCGGAAAACACGCGACGATTTGGTGGCCGGGGTGCCTGACTATCATCATCACGAGGTCGACATCCGCGACGCCGCCGCAGTGAATGAAATTTTCCAAACCCACGGGCGCGAACTGAGCGCGATCGTACACACGGCGGCGCAGCCGTCGCACGACTGGGCAGCGCGGGATCCACAGACCGATTTCACCGTCAACGCCAACGGCACACTCAACCTGCTCGAGGCGGCGCGAAATTTCTGCCCGGAAACCCCCTTCGTCTTCACCTCGACCAACAAGGTCTATGGCGACACGCCGAATCGTCTGCCGCTGCAGGAACTCGATCTGCGCTGGGAGATCGAGCCCGGCCACGAATACGAGCCGGGCATATCGGAACACATGAGCATCGACCAGACGAAGCATTCGCTCTTCGGCGCCTCCAAGGTCGCGGCCGACGTTTTGGTGCAGGAATACGGGCGTTATTTCGGAATGCCGACAGCCTGCTTCCGCGGTGGTTGCCTAACGGGTCCGGCGCACGCCGGCACCGAGCTGCACGGATTTCTCGCCTACCTCATGAAGTGCACCGTGAGCGGCCGCCCCTATCGGGTCTTTGGTTATAAAGGGAAACAAGTGCGCGACAACATCCACAGCTTCGACCTGGTCGAGGCCTTCGCCGCATTCGTTAGGTCGCCGCGCGTCGGTGAGGTCTACAACATCGGCGGAAGCCGCCATTGCAATTGTTCGATGCTGGAAGCGATCGCGCTCTGCGCAGAGATCAGCGGGAAGAAACTTTCCTGGGAATACGTCGAGGATAACCGCGTCGGCGACCACATCTGGTGGATCAGCGACGTGCGGAAATTCCGGGAGCATTATCCCGAATGGAATTTCCGCTACAGCCTTCGCGAAATCCTCGAGGAAATCCACGCGGCAGTCAGCGCAAATTAGGCGGTTTCTGGCGACCATGATCAAAGACGAATTTTCCGACCGGACCGAAATCTCAAGGGAGCGGCGCTATCAGTTGCGCGTCTTGCGGGCGCCGACGCCGAACCCTTTCTGAGGGGATGCCGGCAGCTGCCGCGCAACAGTTGCTTCTAATTTCTCGACCTTGCGGTGCTCTTTCAGGAACTCATTGAGCAGCATCGCGTTTACCGCCTCGTATCGGAGTGTAAGGCCGGCCTTCTTCGTCGCGGGCCACTAGATCAGGGTTCAACTTTGCCACTTGTTCGGCGAAACGGTGCTTATCGCGCAAGAGACGAGGCGATTGTAAAACTTCGGTCGCTCCTGTCGTTGACGGCACGGTCGTCGAGGCTGCGCACCTCCACCTTATAGTTGCTGCCGTCGGCCAGCGACGTGGGGACGGTCCAGTCGAAGCTGCCATCGCTCGGCGTCGAGGCCGCGATGACGGCGGCTAATGTGTTGCCATTGAAGAGGCGGATCTTGACGTTGCCGGAGATGTTGTCGGTCCACGTCACGGTGTAGGTGTTGCCCTTAGTCCATCTCTCCATTCCGTTAGGACTGGCGACCGTGATCATGGGAGGGGTCGACGCTTCTTCAATCATAGTCATGCGCTGGTCGGCAACGAGATTAGTAAGAGTCTGGACGATGCCGCTCGGCCAAGTGACTTCGACTTGAGAGACGATGGTGTTGGTGTTGAGACCGAAGTAGGCTGCCAGATCGCTGCCTCCACCCAGGCTATCTCCGCTCCGCGTCTCCCAATACTGCACGGCTCCGTCCAGCGTAGTCAGCTTGATCTTTGCGCCAATGCCGTCGCGGTTGCTCAGGGGCGGCCCCGCGCCCTGCAGATCGAGGATCAGCCAGTGATGCCCGGTCGTGTTGGCATGGTCGTTGCGGTAGAGATGAACTGGCTCTCCATAATTCACCAGGAAAAGATCCGGATCGCCGTCACCATCATAGTCGCCCAACACGACGGTGCGGCCACGCCCAGAGTCAGTGAAGCCGCTGCCCGCCGAAACGTCGGTAAAGGAGATACCGTTACCGTCATTATGGTAGAGCAGGTTCGGTTGCGGATCGGCCGTGCTCGTCCCTATCGTCCCGGCAGAGACGCAAAGGTCGAGGAAACCATCCAAGTCGTAGTCGAAGAAAATGGTGCCCCAAGTGATCCGTTTCTTTCCCGTCTCGGGTACGACGGCGTCAGCCAAGCCGGCTGCGGCGGTCACGTCGGTGAATGTCCCCCCAGCATTGTGCAGCAGTAGGGGGCTCCTGAAGTTGGTATAGAAATAGTCGTACCAGCCGTCGCGGTCGTAGTCGCCTACAGCGATACCCATGCCGTTGCGGCAGTCGGCCGCACCTACACTGGCGCTCACTTCCGTAAAGTTCCAAGCCAGCGGATTGCTGCCGCCGTCGTTGCGGAAGAGCTTGGTTCCTACCGGCCCGTAGGGACAGTCATTGATGAGGAAGATGTCCAGATCACCGTCCTGATCGTAGTCTGTCCAGCCGGCGATAAAGCCGAAGCCGCCCAAGTTGTCATCGAAGCCGTCGCCGTTGGCATCGCCGCCCAGCAGCAGGAAAGAGACGTCGCTGAAGGTGCCGTTGCCGTTGTTGTGGAAGAGTCGGTCCTGAGTGCCGGCCCCCGTTCCCTTAACCTCTTTATGGTTGGCGACGTAAAGGTCGAGGAACCCGTCTTTGTCGTAATCGCCCCAGGAGGCGCTGGCCCCACGTTGAGGAGTGGTGATGCCCGGGAAAGCCGTCGCCGTTACGTCGGTGAAGGTAGCTGTGCCGGTCTCGGTGAGTTGGTTTTTGAGAAACACATCATCGTTGCTATTAGCCAGGTAGAGGTCGAGATCGCCGTCGTTGTCGAAGTCCGAAGCGGCCACGCCAGAACCGTCATGCGAGGCGTCGGCCACGCCGAGGGCAGCTGCCACATCGACGAAAACGCCGCCGCCGTCGTTGCGCCAGAGATGGTTCGCCCCAACGCGGTTAGTCATGTAGAGGTCGAGGTCGCCGTCGCGGTCATAGTCGAACCACGCGGCACCAGTGCCGATCCGTGGGATGTCCGCGACGGCCGACACCGCATGGGAGACGTTGCCCAAGGTCGAGAAGGTCACGTCGGTGAAGACGGTCTGGGCTTTACTGGCAAAGCAGGTCAACCCCAGCAGCAGGATACTGAGATAAGCAGTAGAGGAGCGCATCAAGATAGCCTTATATTTTGGAATTATCCGCCCAGCCTGCCTCTCTCTCTCCAGTAAACGCAGACGCCTGGGGGAGATTTTGAATTTGGTCGTAACAGATCCGTCATTGGATGGCAACTCAAAAATCTGCCGTTCAAGAATGCCGCGCGGGGATCGGCGGGTGTCTTATCGCGATTGCGAGATTTTTCCGCCAACTCTTCGACAGAGGTCGAGCCACGCCGCCGACGCTCAGCGAGGAGCAGCACGACGCTGCGTCTGTCGGGTTCCTGCGGGGAAGCCTCCCGAATCAGTCCCTCGAAATCGTACCAGCGCCAAGTTGCGCTCGGTTGGGGTAGGGACGCGCCCCGGGCAAGCTGTAAGTCCAGTCCGTGAACAATCACCTCTCTCAGCCGCGCCGGTAGGCTCGGCATGCCCGCCAGAGAATCGAGGAAATCTCCAAACATTACGAGAGCGACCGCGTCGGAGTTGTTCGTGCGGAAATTCCGCGAGCACTATCCGGAATGGAATTTCCGTTACGGCCTGCGCGAAATTCTCGAGGAGATCCACGCCGCGGTGGTGTAGCGGCGGGCGTGTCGCCCGAAAACGGTCCGTTAAAATGCGGCCGACACGGCCACCGCTGCATCAATACTCTTCGCCTTCGTCGCTGATCTCCGGCGCGACCCGGTCCGGGATTGCCCAGACGTGCACCATGACTGCGATCCAGTAGATCGGGAGCAGGAAGAAACCGAATCCCGCTGTCCCCGTTGCGACGAGGAGCGCGAGGCCGACCGCCATCGGCGTCCCGATAAAGATGAGCAGCATGCCGATCAAACGGTAGCCCTTGTAGATGTGTCCGAGGCCGGGAACGATGCTGAGCGTGACTGCGACGAGATCACTCGCCTGGCCCTCGGCGGTCTCGAGCAGGCCGGTCGCGGCAGTGGGCGTGGCGAACGCTTTTTCGGTCGATTCGGTTGATGGCGCGTCTGTGTATTTCAAAGCAAATCCTCCGCTCGCTATCGTCACGAGCAGACGCCGCTTCGTCAAGGCTCTGTTCGCGTACTTCCCGCGCGCAGGATTCGGCGTCAGCCGCGTCGGCCAAGCTTTTGCGTTTCAAATCCCGGCGGAAACTGGCAAATACCAGTATGCCCACACTCGCAGAGATCGTTCGCTCCGCTGATGAAACGCTCCGCCTCGACAAGATCGATGACTATCCCAATGCTCTCAACGGTCTTCAGGTGGAGAACTCCGGCGCGGTCACGAAGATCGGCGCGGCCGTCGATGCCTCCGCCCACACCATGCAGATGGCGATCGAGCACGAGATCGATTTGCTCATCGTCCATCACGGTCTTTTCTGGCCGGGTCTGCGGCCGGTCGTGGGCGCACATTATCGGACACTCAAGCTGGCGCTGGAAAATAACCTCGCGCTCTACAGCGCGCATCTGCCGCTCGATCTCCATCCCAAGGTCGGCAACAACGCGCTCCTCGCGCACGCCCTTGGCTTCGGCACAACCGAGCCGTTCCTGCAGCTGAAGGGCCAGCCGGCCGGGTTGCTCGCGGAAGCAACCCTGCGCCGCGACGAATTGCTCGGCAAGCTCGAGGAATCGTTAGGCGGGCCTGTCCGCTGCATCGGCACCGGCCCGATGGAGACAAAGCGGATCGGGATCGTCACGGGAGGGGCGGGCGGAGAGATCTACGCCGCGGCCCGGGAAGGAATCGACACCTACATCACGGGCGAAGCGCCGCACTGGGCGGCGGTCGCGGCCGAGGAGCTGGGGATCAATCTTTTCCTGGGCGGGCATTACGCGACCGAGACTTTTGGAGTGAAAGCGCTCGCGGCGCAGCTCGCGGGAAGATTTGATCTGCCCTGGGAATTTCTCGATCACCCGACCGGACTATGAAGCCGGCCGAACCGGCTGTTCGTTAGGCGCGGGGCTTCAACATGACGTTTCTTTTTCTTTTTCTGCTTTTTCTCCTGCTGGTCTTCCTGGCCACGCAAGTGAAGAAACTGCGCGTGACGGTGGAGACCCTGGCGGAGCGCGTCAGCGCACTGGAGCGCACACCGAGGCCACGCGAGAAGCCGGTGCCGCCGGAGAGAGTGGCCATTCCTCCCTCGCCGCTGCTGGAACGGAAAGAGCCGGCGATCCCGGACGAGCGAAAGGCCGCGCCTGCAATGTCGGTGGTGCCGCCGCCGCTCCCGCGCGTGTCCGGCCAGCCACCACTTCCAGCGGAGACGCCCTTTAACTGGGAGGCGTTCATGGGCGTAAAGCTGTTCGCCTGGCTGGGCGGCCTCGCCCTTTTTCTCGGAGTCGTTTTCCTGGTCAAGTATTCCTTCGAAAACAACTTCATCACTCCGCTGGGTCGCGTCACGATCGGCGCAGTGATTGGCGCGATCTTGATCGGCCTGGGCTGGTGGCTGGCGCGCGGACGTTATCGCGCCACGGCGCAGACACTCTGCGCGACCGGCATCGTCATTCTCTACGCCGATCTGTTTGCAGCGCACTCGTATTACGGCCTCATCTCCCTCACCACCGCCTTCTTTGCGATGGCGGCGGTGACGCTGTTTTCCTTCCTTCTCGCGGTTAACCTAAGCGCACAGGTCATCGTGATCCTGGGATTGTTAGGCGGTTTCCTCACCCCGGTCCTGCTCCGAAGCGGGACCGATCACGCGCCGGCACTTTTCCTCTATCTCGCGCTGCTCGATCTCGGCGTCGCGGCCGTCGCCCTGCGCAAAGACTGGCATTACCTCGTCCTGCTCGCCGCGCTCGGGACGACGCTCACTCAACTGGGTTGGGCGACCGACTTCTTCGATCGGACCAGGGGTGGACGCGCTTGCTGGATCTTTCTCGGGTTCGAGGCGCTCTTTCTTGCGATCTACTTTTTGCGAACGGTCGGGACCAGAGCCGGCGACGAACCTGACAATGAGACGCCACTTGCTCCGCCGAAACGGTCTCCCGATTTTTGGGCGGCGTCCGCGGCGGCGGTGGCCGGGTTCAGCGCGTTGGGGTTTGGCTTTTGGCTTCTGGGCGTTCCGTCGCTCGGCCGCCAGCCGCTCTTTTTCTTTAGCTTTGTTTTCCTGGCCGACGCCGGTCTGCTCGCGCTGCCGGTGCTGGGCCGGTCCCATCGCATCCTGGCGCTCGGGGCGGGCGCGCTGACCTTCGCCCTGCTTGCCGGATGGATCGCGCTCTTCGCGCCGCAAACTCCGCTCACCGCTTCCCTCGTCGTGATCGTGATCTTCGCGCTCCTGCACGCGGCAACCACTCCCGCCTCCGCGTGGCGACCCGGCCTGCTGCCTTTGTCCGCCGCGGGCACGATCACGCCTTTCCTGCTGCTCGTCTTCCTCATCGGGAGGGTCGAGCAGTGGAATCCGACACCGATCTTCGCCATCGCGCTCCTGCTTGCTCTCATCCTGTTGGCGGCCGCGGTCATCCGGCGGGCGGATTGGCTGGCGCTTGCCGCGCTCCTCGGCACCGCCCTGGTCGAACTCTCCTGGCAGGGCATGCGCTTTTCCCCGGACCAGGCCGTTCCCGCGCTCATTTGCTACGGACTCTTCCTCCTGCTCTTCGTGGCCTTTCCGTTCTGCTCGGCCGAAAAAGAAAAGGCGTGGTCCTGGGCGATCAGCGCGCTCGCCCAGGCGTTGCAGTTCTGGCTCATTTACCGCGCCATCACGCTCGTCTTCCCTAACGAAAAGATGGGGCTTCTGGCGGCGCTCTTCATTCTCCCCGCCGCGATTGGGGTGTGGGCGCTGCTGAAACTCTACCGGGCCGAGCCCGCGACCGGCGACGCCCGGCTCGCGTGGCAGGGCGGAGCGCTTCTGCTTTTCGTTAGTCTCATCTTCCCGCTCCAGTTCGAGCGCGAATGGATCACCCTCGGCTGGGCCCTGGAAGGGCTCGCGCTCCTTTGGCTTTTCGGCCGGGTGCCGCATCGCGGACTGCGAGTTGTCGCGGTCGCGCTCCTTTGTGCCGCCTTCGCCCGGCTCGCCTGCAATCCCGCTGTCTTGGAATATCACAAGAGGACCGGCACGCGGATCTGGAACTGGTATCTCTACGCCTACGGTATCACCAGCCTTTGCCTGCTCGCGGGGGCGCGGCTCTTCGGGAATCCGCGACCGACCGTGGCGGAACGGGCCGCGCCCGCCTTGCTCGGATCGTTAGGCACGATCCTCGGCTTTCTCCTCCTCAACATCGAGATTGCGGATTACTTTTCGATCGGGCCCACGCTGACTTTTTCGTTCTCGGGCAATTTCGCCCGCGACATGACCTACTCGATTGCATGGGCGCTCTTCGCTCTGGCGCTCATCATCGTCGGGATGCGGATCAAGCAGCGTGCCGCCCGTTATGCCGGCCTCGTCCTGCTGGGGGTCACGATGGCTAAGCTCTTCCTGCACGACTTGAACGATCTCAATGAGCTTTACCGGATTGGCGCGTTCGTCGGCGTCGCGCTGATCCTGATCGCAGCCTCTTTCATCTACCAGCGGTTCCTCGATCCGAAACGCACTTAGCCGGAGATTTCTGCTTCTCTTTTGACCTCAGAGTGGTCAGGAATCTCTCATGCCTCCCATGGGTCGAACGGCGTTCGTGCGTGCGCTCGCTCTGGCATGTTGTCTCGGCTCCGGCCGCGCGGATGTCTTCACTGTTACGACCGTAAACGTGTTGGGAGCCGGCTCGCTGACGGAAGCAATCGAGGCGGTGAATGCGAATCCCGGGGCGGATACGATTGCCTTCAACATCCCCGGGCCGGGCGTGCACACAATCAGCATCGGCGACACCGGCCTGCCGGATATCATCGAGACGGTAACGATCGACGGATATACCCAGCCCGGCGCGAGCGCTAACACCCTCGATCCCGGAGATAACGCGGTGATTCTGATTCGGATTGACGGCACTCCTCAACAGCATGCCTGGGACGACTTTTACTCTCCAGTTTTTTACCGAGGGATTGCGCGCGAACGAGAGCGGGCTCCTCGCGACCAAGTCCATCACGACCAACGCGGCCGGTCTGGCTTACTTCGAGTTTGATTTTCAGAGCTCATCGCGGATCTGCCGCAGGGCAGTTACACCGGCAGGTCCGAGGCGCGGATGAGAGCACCGGCACTGGAGTGGTCGAGGTCTACGATCTCGATCCGCTCGACCCTTTTGGGGAGCCGCCCTCGGGTCGTCTCGTGAACATTTCCGCCCGCGGCCTGGTTGGAACGGGCGACGACATCTTGATCGGCGGCCTGATCGTCCGCGGGGACGCCGGCCAGAATGTTTTGATCCGCGCGATCGGGCCGGATCTCAGCGCGCTCCAGATTCCCAACGCGCTCTTCGATCCGGCTCTCGAGCTGCGCGATGGCTCCGGCACGCTGCTCGCATCCAACGACGATTGGCGCGACGACCAGGAAGCGGAGATTACCGCGACCGGCCTCGCGCCGAATGACGATCGCGATTCCGCAGTGATTTTTGCGCTGATCCCGGGGAGCTACACCGCGATCGTGCGCGGAGCGGCGGAATCTGGCGGCGTGGCCCTCGTCGAAATTTACGATCTGAATTTCGATCACTAGGCCAAGGGCCAGCGGGCGATCGGGAAACTTTCTGCTTTCCCAAAGCTCGCGACCTGCTGTTCTGTCTTGCCCATGTCTGCACCCGAGGACAAACGCGTCAGCACCAAGGCGACCAGCATCGTCGGGCTGGCCGTGCTGTGCAGCCGGGTGCTCGGATTGATCCGCGAGATGGTGATCGCCGCGCTTTTCGGCGCGTCGCGCGACATGGACGCCTTTCTCACCGCCTTTCGCGCGCCCAACATGTTGCGCGACCTGTTTGCGGAAGGGGCGCTTTCGACCGCGTTCGTGACCACCTTCTCGCGCCGGATCGCGACGGAAGGCGATCAATCAGCCTGGCGCCTGGCGAGCAAGGTAGCCACGCTCACCCTTGTCTTCATGAGCGCGATGACGCTGCTCGGGATCCTCTTTGCGCCCTACGTCATCGGTATCCTGGCGCCCTTCTTTCCGCCGGAAAAGGCCGCCCTGACGATCTTGCTGACCCGGATCATGTTCCCGTTCATCCTGCTTGTCTCGCTCGCAGCGCTCGTCATGGGAATGCTGAACGCGAAAAACGTTTTCGGGGTTCCGGCGCTGGCCTCGAGCTTTTTTAATATCGGCTCCATCGTCGGGGGCGTCGCACTCTGCTACTGGCTCGATCCGCAGGCGGATTGGCGGCACCCGCATTTTGGCGAGCGCGGGCTGGTCGGTCTCGCCATCGGCACGCTGCTCGGCGGCCTTTTGCAGTTACTCGTGCAATTTCCTTCGGCCGCAGGAGTCGGATTTCGTTTCAAGCTGGACTTCAATTGGCGCGACCCAGGCGTGCGCACAATTCTCGCCCTAATGGGGCCGGCGACGATCGCGGCCAGCGCGGTGCAGGTGAATGTCGCAGTCAACAGCGGGTTCGCCTCCTCGTTAGGCAATGGCCCGATCACCTGGCTGAACATCGCGTTTCGGCTCATGCAATTGCCGCTCGGTGTCTTTGGCGTGGCCATCGCAACGGTCGCCCTGCCGCTCGTTTCGCGGAGCGCGGCGACGGGGAACGCGCGGGAATTTCGCGGCGCGCTTGCCCATGCGATGCGGCTCATCATGCTGCTCACGATCCCGTCTGCGATCGGCCTGATCATCCTGGCGGAACCCAT
>JBDTOL010000023.1:0-5358 GCA_039933235.1 Spartobacteria bacterium
CTAACAATGCGATTTTGCCGCCGTGAAACATGGCCGGGAGCAGGTCGGCCATCGCCTTCGGGCTGCCCGACATCTCCAGCGCGACATCGAAGCCCTCCTTCATCCCGAGCTGTTCCATCGCGTCGGCCAGGGTGGTGCTGCGGACATCGAGCGCGCAGACATTGGGCGCCATCTTCTTCGCCAGCTCGAGCCGGTAGGGGTTGATGTCGGTGATGACGACGTTGCGCGCGCCGGCGTGCCGCGCGATCGCGACGGCCATGCAACCGATCGGACCGGCTCCGGTGATGAGCACATCTTCGCCGATCAGGTCGAAAGAGAGCGCGGTGTGGGTGGCGTTGCCTAACGGATCGAAACAGGAAAGAACGTCGAGCGGAATGTTCGGATCAGCGTGCCAGACATTCGATTTCGGGATGGAAAGAAACTCCGCAAACGCCCCCTGGCGGTTGACCCCGACGCCTTCAGTGTTCGGGCAAAGATGACGCCGCCCGGCCAGGCAGTTGCGGCAATGCCCGCACACGATGTGGCCTTCGCCGGTCACCAGATCGCCCTCGGCAAATCCTTTCACGTGACTGCCGACGCGCTCGACCACGCCGACGAACTCATGCCCGACGACCATCGGGACCGGGATGGTTTTTTGCGACCACGCGTCCCAGTTATAGATGTGGACGTCGGTGCCGCAGATCGAGGTCTTGCGGATCTTGATCAGGACGTCGTCGCCACCTACTTCCGGGACGGGCACGTCCTCCAGCCAAAGACCGGGTTCCGCCTTGCGTTTGACCAATGCCTTCATCGTCTTTTGCACGCAGGAAATTAGGCGGATCGAGCCGTAACGAAATTAAAAAAGCGAGGCATTGCTTTCAGAGTAGGAAAGCGTTCGGAGGAGAGTCAGCCCGCGAGAGTTCTGCTTCGAGCAATGTCCCGACGGTCCGGCGGTCGCCTGCCGGCTCGAGCTGCCGAACAAACTCGCGAAAGCGGGCGGAGAAAAGCTGACTGCGGATCTCCCAATAGCGCGCGATCCCGGGGGCGGCGATGTAATGGCGCAGCAGTTCCTGCCAGCCGTGCCACAGCTCCTGATCCATTAGCCCGTTGACCTGGTGAAAGTGAATGGTCTCGAGCGCCTTGAGGAATTGGTGAGTGGCGTGAAAGAAACGCGCCTGGTCCTCACGAGAGAGGCTGGTTAAATCCTCCAGTCCTTTGCCCCAAATGCGCGACATCTCCGCGTTTTCCATGAAGGTTTTGGTGACCTCGCGCACAGCCGAAGCGGCGGCATCCTGCGCGGCGACCTTCGCAACGCGGGTACTACGGTGCACTTCCTTGGCGAGATAGAGAACGGAGAAGACGACGGCAACGGAGCTGACGAATTGCGAAATCGCGTTAATGGCATCCCAGTTCATGTCGAGCGCTCCTGGCTGGTGAAAACGTGAGGGGATAAGATGCCGCGCTCTGGCCGCGATGCCATGCCGCTTTTGCGACTTCAGGACGGTCGGGCGCCGGCGGGTTCAGGGAACGCGGCCTGAGTCGGGGGTGGACATTCTCCCTATGACGGGGATGATGCAGACTGCATGCCCGCGACCATTGAAAAACCGTCGGCCCCGCCCCCGACTGCTCGCCTGACGTTCGTCTTTCGTTTCGCGAGCACGATTGTGCTCTGGTCGGTCGCGCTCCTGATTATTTTCTCCGGCTATGAGCTCGGCTTCTTTGCGCTCATCGGAACGGTCGGCATGATCGCGCTCTGGGAGTTTTACGGGATGCTCGATCACAAGGGGCTCCCGAATTTCAAGATCACCGCCATGATCTGCGGCGCGGCCATGCTCATTGGCAGCTTCTACTATTTCTCTCATTACGGCCCAGCCCGCTCCTACGACTACGAAATGGCGGTGCTCCTGTTTTTTCTGCTGACGGTTTTTACCCGGCAGATGTTTGACGGCCTGCGGGACGATGCGCCGCTGCGCACGATGGCCTACACGCTCTTCGGTCTGCTCTACGTGCTCTGGCTTTTCAATTTCATTACAAAGATCGTCTACGTCACCCCGCGCGCGCCTAACGGAGCGGTAACGGGGCAGTTTTATGTCTTCTATTGCATCGCGATAACGAAGTTCAGCGACATGGGCGCGTATCTGACCGGCAGCCTGGTCGGGCGGCATCCGCTTATCCCTCACATCAGTCCGAAGAAGACGTGGGAAGGATTCTTCGGCGCGCTCGCTTTCTCGCTGCTCGCAAGCGTTGGACTCTTCGCGCTCATGCCGGGACGGCTTTCGGTGCTGACCTGGACGCACGCGATCGTGCTGGGGTTGCTCCTGGGGTTTGCGGCCGTGATCGGTGACCTCGCGGAGTCGATCGTCAAACGCAGCACTGGTGTGAAAGACTCCGGCAACATGCTGCCGGGGATCGGCGGTGCGCTCGATTTCGTCGACAGCCTCCTTTTCACCGCGCCGCTGCTCTTTTTCTACCTCCGACTGGTCATCAAGGTTCCGTGAAGCGCAAACGCATCGTCGTCCTCGGGGCGACCGGCTCCATTGGGGAGAGTGCGCTGAAGGTGGCGCGCGACATTCCGGACCGGATGGAAATTGTCGGCCTGGCGGCGAAGTCGAATGCGCAAAAGCTGGCTGCGCAGGCCAATGCCGTGCGGCCGGAAGCGGTCTGCCTGGTCGACGAAAGCAAGCTCGGCGAGCTGCGAGCGGCGCTGCAGTACGATCCGGTCGTCTACGCGGGCGAGACCGGGCTGGAGGAGATCGCGTGCCTGACGAACGCCGAGATGGTGCTGGTGGCCGTGGTCGGGACCGGAGGATTGCGTCCGGCACTGGCGGCGATCGAGGCGGGCAAGGATCTCGCGGTGGCGAGCAAGGAAATTCTTGTGATGGCAGGGGAAGCGGTGATGGGCGGCGCGAGGCGCAAGGGAGCGCAGGTCTTGCCGGTCGATAGTGAACACAACGCCATCTTTCAGTGTCTGGTCGCCGGAGGTGATGGTGACCCCGGGCAGGTTCGCCGCCTCATCCTGACGGCGTCGGGTGGTCCTTTCCGGGAAACACCGAGCAAAGAGTTTGCCCGCATCACGCCGGAACAGGCTCTGAAACATCCGACCTGGAGCATGGGGCCCAAGATCACGATCGATTCGGCTACACTCTTTAATAAGGGGCTCGAAATGATCGAGGCGCACTGGCTCTTCGGGGTCGAGATGGCACGGGTGGAGGTGGTCGTGCACCCGCAGAGCATCGTGCATTCGATGGTCGAGTTCGCCGACGGCTCGGTCCTGGCACAGCTCTCGCATTCCGACATGTGTTTCCCAATTCAATACGCGGTGACCTGGCCCGACCGGGTTGCCAACACCCTGCCGCCGCTCGATTTCGGGAAACTGCAGAAACTGGAATTCGCGGCGCCCCGGCTCGACGATTTTCCTGCGCTCAATCTCGCCCGCGCCGCCGGCGAGACGGGCGGCACCCTGCCTGCTGTAATGAACGCCGCTAATGAAACCGTTGTCTCAGCTTTCCTCGACCGCCGGATCTCGTTCCCGCGCATCTGGCAGTTGGTCGAGGAAGTGATGAACCGACACAGCTCCGTTGCCAAGCCCACCCTCGATGCCATATTGGAAGCCGACCGCTGGGCGCGCGAGGAAGCCGCCGGCCGCGCCACCGATTAACTTCCGCTAATTCCCGAGCGCCATGTTTCTGCACGCATTACGCATCATCTTTATCCTGCTCGAGGTCGTCGTTCTCTTTAACCTCCTCATCGTCGTCCATGAGCTGGGCCACTTCCTGGCGGCCCGCTGGCGCGGCCTGGTGATCGAGAAATTCGGGGTCTGGTTCGGCAAGCCGCTCTGGAAGAAAACGATCAACGGCGTCGAGTATTCGTTAGGCTCGATCCCTTTGGGCGGCTTCGTCGCGTTGCCGCAGCTCGCGCCGATGGATATCATCGAGGGCGAAACCGATACGGACCGGGCCAAGCTGCCGCGGATTTCCGCCTTCGATAAGATCATCGTCGCGATTGCCGGGCCGCTCTTCAGTCTGCTTCTCGCGCTCGTTTTTGCCGTGATCGTCTGGGCCGTCGGTCACCCAGTGAGCGAATCCGACACCACGACCGTGATCGGTTACGTCGAATCCAATTCGCCGGGCGAAAAAGCCGGTCTCAAAGCCGGCGACAGGATTCTCGAAGTTGATGGCCAACCCGTTACACGTTTCTCCGGGATGAACGACAGCGTGACCTGGAACGTGATCCGGAGCGAAGGCGAAACGATCCCCTTTGTGGTCGAGCGCGCCGGCCAACGGCTCGCCCTGACGGTGGATCCGTACATTGCGCCGAGCAGCGGTTGGCGGCGGAAGAGCGTGCGCCAGGTCATGATTTACCCGGCCACCACGCCGGTGATCGACCAGGTCCAGCCAAACACGCCCGCCGCCGCGGCCGGTCTCAAGCACGGCGACGTCATCGCGGGGATCGATGGCACCCGCATTTACAGCCCCGTTGCCCTGGCCGCCTATGTGGAAACGCATGCCGGGAAGCCGATCACGCTGACGGTGCAGCGCGCGGGCCGCGAGCTCCAGCTCAGCGTGACCCCGCAGCTTTTGCCTAACGAAAAGACGCCGCGGATCGGCATCGCCTGGGATACCTCCGGGCGCATGAGCATCACGCACCCGAATCCGATCGAGCAGGTGTATAACAGCGTGACCAGCACGCTCGACACGCTCGGGGCGGTCGCTTCGCCGAAGTCCGATGTAAAGCTCCAGCACCTGAGCGGCCCGCTCGGCATTTTCCGCATCTATTATTTGCTCTTTGAAAACGAGCGCGGCTGGCAGCTCGCCCTCTGGTTTAGCGTGATCCTCAATGTGAACCTGGCGATCCTGAACATGTTGCCAATTCCCGTGCTCGACGGCGGTCATATCGTGCTCGCGCTGATCGAGGCGGTCCGGCGCAAGCCGGTGAACATCCGCGTCCTCGAGTTTGTCCAGACCGGCTGCGCGGTGCTAATCATTGGTTACATCGCTTACATCAGCTTTTTCGACGTGGGCGATTTGATCGGCGACAAGCGCGGCCAGGACGAGGCTCCCTCTGCGCCCGCGAAGCAGGCCAGCCCCAGCCGTTAGCGATCCCGGCAGGCAACCGAATTGCGCGGGGGCAGTCGGCCCGGTAAGCTGCGTTTTCTTTCCCTGCCTGAGTATGAATTACTGCGATTCACCCTTCGCCTATCGACGCCGAGTCTCGCGTGAGGTGAAGGTGGGGCACGTCGGCGTCGGCGGCGCCAATCCGATCCGCGTCCAGTCGATGATCACCTGCGATACGATGGACACCGAGGCGTCGATCGCGCAGACGATCGAGCTCGCGCAGGTCGGTTGCGAGATTGTGCGCATCACCGCGCCGACGGTGAAA
>JBDTOL010000024.1:0-2787 GCA_039933235.1 Spartobacteria bacterium
CATGCGAAAACTCCGGCTACTTCAGCACGACATCGGAGGGAAACGGGCGGCGCGGTGAACCGATCGCATCGCCCTCTCGCGGCCGGCGTCTTGCCCTAACGATCATAGCAATCACAACGAGCGCGAGAAACGCGCCGCCCGCCCAAAGGATCAGCGACCGACTGAGGAAGCTGCTGCCCGCTTTCGTTTCCGCATGCTCGTGGTCCGCGGCCTCATGCCCGCCTGAGGCGGCGGGTTTCGTCGGGACGACGTATTGCAGTTGGTAGTTACCCAGAGTCACCACCTTGTCTCCCGGGTAAATACCTTCGATAATTTCGACGTAGCGATCGTCCTTGGTTCCTACGACGACGGGCCGTCGTTCGTAGGTCAAGCCTTTGTCATCAGATTGGACAAAGGCGAAGAGATTGCCCGCTTCACCCAGGATGGCACTGTGCGGGACGGCGATCACTGAATCCGCCTCGGAAGTCACGATGCTGAGGCGGGCCCGCATGTTAGGACGGAGTTTTCCATCCGGGTTTTTTAGTTTCGCCCAAATCCGCAAGGTGCGGCTCTCGGGATCGAGCGCGCCGCTGACGACATCGACCATTCCTTCAAACACCTCATCCGGGAACGACTCGACATAGACGCGCACTTTCTGCCCGGCCTTTACCGCCGCGACTTGGCCTTCGAAGATCCGGCCCTCTGCGTAAACCTCGGATAGGTCGACCACCTCGAGCAGATTCTTATCCGGTTCTACCGGCGCGCCCAAGGCCGCCTCAACCGTGGTCACAACGCCATCGATCGGCGCGGCATAAGGAACGCGCGGCGGCGGGTTACCTACCTGCCGGCTTTCTACTTCAACTAAGGTCTGGCCCTTCGTGACTTTATCCCCCGAGACGACCGAGATACTGGCCACGCGTCCCGCGATGCGGCTCGACACCACAGCCGACCTCGTCGGGATGGCTTCGATCGCGCCGATCGCGGAAAGTGTTTTCTCGATCGTGCGCAGCTCGGCCTCCTCGACCTTGACCCCGAGATTGGCTTTCGCCTCGGAAGAGATCGTGATCGGCCCCTTGGTCGTGACCTCGCCCTCTTCGCCGGGAGCTTTATCGTGTCCAGCGTGAGCCAGGGCTTTAAGCGGCGTAATCAGTGTGCCGGCGACGGTCGCCACAGTCAGGAGTAGTAATGGGAATTTTTTCATAACGCTATTTGCCGGATCGGGTCTCCCGGATGGAGACGGTGTGGGATTCGAAAATGTCCTTCTTGAGGTGGGGATTGGTCGCCGCGGCCGTCTCGAGATCGATGAGCGCTTCGGCGTAACGGGTTTGCGCGTCGAAGTAAGTGATACGCAAGAGGGCCTGCTGGTTCTGGGTTTGCACGAGCTGCGAAAACTCCGCCAGGCCCTGCGAATAACCCTGCTTCAAGAGGTCGATGTTCCTGTTGTAGAGCGGCAGAATGCTCCCGCTGTAGAGGCGCGCGGCCTCCTTCAGTTGCGCGACTCTGGCGGCCGCGGCCGCGATCTCGCTTTGAATCGTTAGGCGCAAAGCCTCGGTTTCCTGCCGGGCTTGCAAGGCGGTCGCCTTTTGCGAATAAATCCGGCCCTGGTTACGATTCCAGAGCGGTAGCGGGATAGCCAGCTTCAGGCCGAGAAATTGATCCGTCCGCAGTCCATTGGGATCGTCGACCACGCGATCGCTGGCGTAATCGAGCCCGACGCGCCAATCCTCCCACGCTTCCGCGCGAGCCAGAGCGATCTCGGCTTGCGCTCGATCGACCCCCAGTTCGACCTGGCGCAAATCCGGCCGGAGCGTTAGAGAAAGATCGCCGCCCCGTTCACGGAATCTCGCAATGAGCTGATCCAGATCGCCCTCGAGCGCGAGCGGCGCCGCCGGCGTCAGCCCCAGTTTTTGGCGGAGTGTCACCAGGCGCGCTTCCAATTCCGCTCTGACCAGATCGTTTTCCAATTGGAGCCGTTGCACCTCGGTGCGGGCAAGGTTGACGTCCACTTCCGAGACTTCGGCCCGCTTCAACCGGGCCTCAGAGATATTCAACAGATCCTGGTTAATGCCTTTCACGTCCTCGCGCACCGCGATCTGCCGGCGCAGGACGAGCGCGGCCAGGAAATCCTTCTCGACGTCGCCAATCAGGAGCCGTTCCCGGTTCCGGATCTCCCAGGCAGCCTGCGCGACATCGACTCGCGCGACGCGTTTCGCTTTCGCCAAACGTCCCGAGATCGGAAAGGCCTGGCTGAAGCCGCTTGAGTAAGTTCGCTCATTTCCGCTGCTAAAGGGACGCTCGGTGTTCCCCGCAAACTCTAGCTCCGGGTTTGGCCAGAGACCGGCCTGGATTAGCTTCCCGCGACCGATCTCCAGATTGTAGTACGCGGCGCGCAGATCGAGATTGTTCGCGAGAGCTTGTTCGACGGCTTGGTCGAGAGTGATGGCTGATACCGGGCCTGAAGTTCCGGCCAGCAGAATCACCGCCCAAGTGCCCCAGCGGAGGAAGATTTTCTTATTCATGATGAGTTAGCTCACGGTCATCGCCAAGGAGCGACGAGTTCTCGCTCACCAGGGTAGGACTAGGAGTCATTTCTTCAATTGTCGCCACAACTGAGCCCGGCGAATCCCGATCCGATACCTCCGCCGGCCAGACCTGCAGCGTGAGCCGGGCTCCTACGGTGACCAACCAGAAAGCGCCCAGAACGACGCGGTAATTGAGCGGAATGGTCATCTTCTTTCGCGGGCGGCGCCGGGGTCGCAGAGCAGGATGGAGCGGCGAGAGCATGATGCTTTTACCGGTTCAAGATCG
>JBDTOL010000025.1:0-5322 GCA_039933235.1 Spartobacteria bacterium
AATTTCGGGGTGTAAACGAAGCCGCCGCTGAAGGAGCGCGAATCTTCCGGCTGCAAGTTAGGATTGCTGCGGACAATAAAAGGGACCTCGGAGATGACGGTGTCGGTCGCCGGATCGAACAATCCTCCGCCCAGAAAATTAGGAGTTAATCCCTGAAAAGGGCTTCCGAATAACTCGATCAGTGAGGGCTGATGAAATCCTTCGCCCCAGGTGGCGCGGACGGTGAACGACTCATCGAAAGGCTGCCAGCGCATGCCGACTTTCGGCACGAGAACGTTGGTATCGTTATTCCGAAAATCTTCGAAACGGCCCGCGGCGGTAATCTCCAAAGAGTGAAAGCCCGGAGCTGAAAATACTGGACTAAAAACCGGGATACTCGCTTCGCCGTAGAAGGCATAGGTCTTCCGGCCGGCGTCGGTAAAGTTGCCCGGGCCGGTGCCGAGAAGATCGCCGGAGATCGCCGACTCGTCGGGGCCCTGCCGGAGACTTTCTCGCCGGAATTGACCACCAAAAGCGAGCGCGACTCCGCCGGCCGGTAGCTTGAAAAGCGAGGTGGTATAGATGTTGAGGTCGAGGGTTGCAAGTTTCGAAATGTCGACGGAGGTCGGATGAATGGTCGCGAAAGCGGTTGGAAGGAGATTGGAAGTAATTGGAACGCGATAATCGCCAAACGGATTGTAGGGAATCGTCGTCCCGATGAACTGATTGGAGGCGGGATCAAAGATAGGATCGACCGCGTTAAGGATTCGGTTGAAACGTGAACCCGAGACCCCGGTGTCGATGGCCGTGTTCTTGATCTCGCTGTAGCGAAACCCTGCGTCATATCCCCAGCTGCCGTCGAAGAGTTTTTCTCCTTTCACGCCGAGCGTGGAGAGGAAGGAATCGGTTTCCCGATTGACGATGCGGTTACCAAATTCGGCCAGACGTGCGCGAGTGCCGCCGGAGATGATCTGCTGAAATGGATTGAAGGGATTGAATGCCCCCAGCGGGACACCGGTCTCTTCATAGGTCGGTCCACCGAGAGTTGGACCCGGCGCATGGGGCGGGATGGCGAGGATCACATTACCGGGCGTATCGTAATTGCCAGTCGCGACCGGTGCCAGCTCGTAGCGAGTCTTGACGTTCTCATAGAGCACGTCCGCGTAGAGCACCACCTGGTCGCCGAAGGCTTTGTGCTCGGTGTTAAAAAAGCCACCGTATCGCTCCGAGTCGGGCAGCGATGTGGAGAAGGTATTGGGGTTGAAGCGCGAGGCGCGGAAGGGCGTGTAGGTGTAATTGGTCGCGGGCACGGCGCCATTGGTGAAAAACGGCGCGTGCCCAAAAAAGATGTCGCTCTCTGGAAGGTCCGCCGCTGAAACACCCGCCGCCAGGACAGCCTCGCGCGAAAGCTGGAGATTTTGCGGGCTCGAATTCGGGGATCCGAAAGCCACTTTCTGCGAGTAGCCGCGATCGCGATTAAAAATTGAGTTGCGATGATAAAAATTCAGGACGCCGTTCACGCTCGTTTTCTCGTCGCCGGTTCCGAAGACGAGCGAAGCGGAGAATTCGCCCGAATCTTTATCGAGCGTATTGCCATACTCGATGGTCGTTTCCGCGCCCCGATAGTCATGGCGCAGCTTGATATTGACGACCCCGGCCACAGCATCGGCGCCGTAGATACTCGAGGCGCCGTCCTTCAAAATTTCGATGCTTTCGATCGCGGCGCGCGGGATGGAATTGAGATCGACAAAGGTGACTGCGCCGTTGCTGGTGCCCTGGGGATAGGGCGCGACGCGCCGGCCGTCGATCAAAGTGAGGGTGCTGCTGGCGTCGAAACCGCGCAGAGAAATCGACGACGCGCCCGCGGTCCCGAAGTTACCGGCGTTTGCAGTTGGCGCCCCATTGGGACCAGCCACGGTGAGCGCCCGGATCAATTCCTCGGTCGTGCGTTCGCCCGATTTATTGATCAAATCGCGGTTAATAATTTCGACCGGGTTGGCTCCAACTTCTTCCGCGGTCGGAATGTTCGAGCCGGTCACAATGATGCGTTCGACCTCTGCGGTCGCCTCGGGCGTTGAGACTGCGTCCTGGGCGAACGCGATCGGCGCTCGTGAAAACAAGATTCCCAACGCGCCTAACCAACCCCAGAAGATGGATGGTTTTCTGATGGGAAGCTCCTCTCGCTGACTTTATCTCGACTGTGAGCGAGCAGGAGTAGGTTAACAAGTATTGTTTGGAGAAATGTCTCTCCGGGGGAGCGCACGCGCCCTCCCCGGAACATTCTTCGGCGCGTGAAACCCGCACAATTAATAAAACGTCTTGGGCTCCGGGCCGGCCAGAATTTTCTGGAAACGTGGATCCTTTCTTAGCGGATCCCACTCCCAGCGCCACTTCAGCTCGGCAACCGTCATGTTGTAGTTAGTTACCTGGAAGAGACTGGCCGGCACAGTCAGTAAATGTTCGATCAGCTCCAAGGCCAGATCCGGTTCGCCAGTCCAGGTGTAGATTAAGGCCAGGACCGCGGAAGCATCGTTCTTTCCCAGCATCGGATCGAACGCTTCTCCCAGTTCCACCGCGTGGCGCCCCTCGCGGATGGCGTCGTCCTTGCGCCCCAGAAAAGCGTCGATCAAGCCAAGATTACTAAGGGGCTGACTTTCGTTAGGCAAAGCGGCCATCAGTTTCTCGATCTCCTGCCGCGCGGAAAGGAGCGTGCGCTCGACGCTGGCGCGGTCGCCATCACGCGCCACCGCGAGCAAAGCTGCCTCCATCGCTTTGGGTTGGGGATCGCCCTCAAACTTCGCCGGAGCTAATTGAGGAAGGAGCCGGTTCGCGGTGGCAAAATCGCGCGTGAGCATGGCGAATTCGAACTGCCAAAACTGGTAGTCCTCTGCCGTGTCATCGCGGCTTCCAGTAGCAGGTTCCTCTATCACTTGCCTCAGGCCATCGACCTTTCCCGTCAGCCGGAATTCGTCGAAGGCGCGGCCATATTTTGCGGACCGTCGGGACTCGGGCAGAAGGGCCAGTATCCGGTCTCGCGTCCTGATTGCTTCGGGCCAGGCGCGCACGGCGCGCAGGGTGGAGGCCAGCAGAAGCAGGCTGTTGGTATCCCGCGGGTCGAGGACTTCGGCTCGCTCGAGCGCGGCGATTCTTTCGCGAATCTTGTTCTGTTGCCGGTAAATCATCGCCCGGATTTGCCACACCTCCGCCGAATTCGGGAGTAACCTCTCAGCCTCGGCAAGTTCCGCGAGGGCGCGATCAGGATCGTAGTTGCCCCAATAATAATAGGCCAGCGCCAGCCTGGCCTCGCCCATTCCAGGCCGAAGACGCAAGGCCTCTTTCGCTTCAGCGAGGGCTTTGGCCTTACGGATTGGATCACGATCGAGTCTCGGCGAATGCCGGGTTGTGACAATCGAAAGCCGGGCTCGCGCGAGCGCAAAGGCGGGGTCGAGATCGATCGCCTGTCGATAGAGTTTTGCCGCCGTTTCATAATCAACCTCCGAAGGCCGGAAGCGGAGTTCCATCTCCCGCGCGCGCAGGTAGAGGAGGTAGGCCTCCGGATTCTCGGTCGGCTTGGTCGCAACCACACTTTTTTCATCTGGAGTAAGAGTGGCCTGTAGCGCGTGCGCGATTTCCACCGCAATTTCGCCTTGCAGAGAGAGCGCATTGGTCAGGGTGCGCTCATAGCGCTCCGACCAGATTTGGCGATCGTCGCGGGTGTCGACCAACTGCACATTCACCACCACCTGGTTTGCCACGCGACGAACACTCCCTTGCAGCACATGCGCGACGCGCAGGGTGTTTCCGATCTGCCGTAATTTCCCCGCCACGGCTGCACCGCGGTAAGTCATGACCGAAGCGCGGGCGATCACTGTCAGTTCCTTGATCTTGCCCAGGCTGGTCAGGATATCGTCTTGGATTCCGTCGGCGAAGAAAACGTCATCCTTCTCCGCGCTGAGATTTTCAAAAGGCAGCACGGCGATGCTTTTTTCCGGCAGCGCCGAGACGAGCGCGGAAGAGATGGAGGCTCCAGGACTAGGCGTAGCTGGGGCGCGTTGACGCGAGAAAGACTTAAAAGCGGCGGGCGCAAAAATGACCCCGACAATAGCTGCGCCGAACAACAAGCAGATGAGAACTGCCATCGTAATCAGGAGCGGCTTATTTCGGGCGGGCGAACGTCCGGCTGTCGCTTTTCGTTGCTTCTCTTTGGCCTGCCGGAGTTTCTCGGGCAGGGCAGGATTGCCCAGCTCGCCGGTGTAGAGATTCACAACCGAAATGCGCACGCCGTGCTTCACTTCGCATTCCCCGACCTCGTGCAAGAGCGGCTGCCACTGCCGATATTCCGCCAAATCATCCGCCGCTCGTTTCGACAAGAGGATATGACCGGCGTCGCCGCAATCCATCACCCGCTGCGCCATGTTGATGCCCGCGCCGGTCACGTTCGCCCGCTCGTTCACGTCGGTAACTATGTTGATCGGCCCGCTGTGAATCCCCATCCGCAGTCGCAATTCCGGATGCTCTTTGTCCGCGCGACTGAGCTCGAGCGCGCACTCCGCTGGGGCTTCCGGATTCGTGCGAAAGACCAGCGCCATCCCGTCGCCGGTCGCGAGCCGAATCAGCTTCTCTTCGGCATCGGCTGCGCGGACTTGCGCGGAGCCGCGCACCATCTCTTTCAGATGCTCCAGCAACTCGCTCTGCTCGTTGATGAGCAACTTCGAGTAGCCCACGATATCGATGAAAAGCACGTGCCCGATCTCGAGCTCGATCTGCTTCTCGCCTTCCGTGGCCACGAGAGAGAGGCTACTTCGCTGGCGTCGATTCGGCGAGCTTTTGGAAGTGCGAATCACCCCGAGGCCGACCCCTGCAGGACAGCAGTTCGAATTTGGCCGTTGCGACGAGTGGAGCCGGTGAGCCGATCGCGATGCCGAGGCCACAATCGACCTTTTGCTCGTGCTCCGGCAAAATCATGCCTGGTGAAATTGCCCCCCGATGCACTGGTCGCGTCCGAGAAACTGACGAACTCTTTGCTCGTCAGACAAGCGCGCGGCGACAAAGCGGCATTTCTGGTCAGCGCGCATCGGATCGACCGCGGATTCCGAACAGCTCTTGCACGACCTTCGAAACCGGCTGCTTTCGCGAGAGGCGCTCTTGCTGCAAGGGACAAAGGTCGGCCAATTCCATGAATCCGGGCGCGACTCACCGGGCCGAATCGAGTCGGCCTTCAGATTCGTTCCATCTGGGGTTCCAGAGCAGCTTCTCTGTTGTGCGCTCGCCCGATTTATTAATTAAATCGCGGTTGATAATTTCGACCGGGTTGGCTCCAACTTCTTCCGCGGTCGGAATGTT
>JBDTOL010000026.1:0-16116 GCA_039933235.1 Spartobacteria bacterium
CCATTATTGGCTGGCTCCTGCAGACGAAGGCTCTGATCATGATCATCTTCGTCAATATCCTGCTCGATAAGCGCATCATCACGAGTGAGACCTTCACCGCCACCTTGCTCATGGCCGTCGCGAGCACGATGCTGAGCGTGCCGATCGTGGCGCCGCGGCTGGCCCGGCTGGGGAGCCTCATCTCAAAATCTTCCTAGAGCGTCGTCGCGAGGTTGGAGCGGCCGCGCGAGGTTTTTTCTTGATCTGCTCGCGCGCTTTTGCGGGAATACGGTCCACCAATACCAATATCCGTATCCGCGGGGGCGATCCTTATGAAGAATTCCACTTTTCGAATCACGTGTTTCCCCCACACCGCGCCGGCGCAGTCGATCCTGGCAGGACCTTTCCTCGCCCTGCTTCTCCTTGGCACACTCGCCTCCGCGCTGGCGCAGGGGCCGAGGCCGTCGGCCAGTCAGACTAACGATCACAGGAATCCATCGAAGGCCACGGCGGAAGATTTCTGGATGTCGACGGGTGGGCCTCTTGGGGGCGACGTTATTTCAATGGTCAGGAACGCGAATGGCTCCGTCTTCGCCGGAACGTTGGGCGGCGGAGTCTTTCGCTCGTCGGACAACGGAGCGAGCTGGGCGGCGATGAACAACGGACTGACTGCGACGGACATTCGCGCGCTCACGGTGAATGCCGACGGCGACATCTTTGCGGGCACCTACGGAGGTGTCTTTCGTTCGACGGATGATGGAGCGACCTGGACGGCGGTTAACAACGGTCTCGACTATCCCTTCATCGTGTCGCTCGCAGTCAGTGGGGATGGCGACATTTTCGCCGGGACATTCGAAGGCGGGGGCGTCTATCGCTCGACCGATAACGGTGAGAGCTGGACGCTGACCAGCAACGGCCTGGCCAACAGCTATGTTCTCGCGCTCGCGATCAACGCGGACGGCGACATCTTTGCCGGGACGGGTGGGAGCGGGGTCTATCGCTCGACCGATAACGGCGATACCTGGACCGAAGCGACCTCCGGTATTGCGGTGCCGTACATATTCTCGTTAGCCATCAATGCAGAAGGGGATATCTTCGCCAGCACCGATTTCGGCGGCGGAATTTTCCGGTCGACGAACAACGGAGACAGTTGGGTGGCGGTGAACGACGGGTTAACCACCTCCAACGGGATCAACGCCGTGACGGTGACTCCGAATGGCGATCTTTTCGCCGGGAGCTATGGCGACGGGATATTCCGTTCCACGAACAATGGAGATAGCTGGACGCAGGTGAACAACGGCCTGACGACTTTGTTCGTCCTTGCCTTTGCGACCGACACGGCGGGCGATCTGCTCGCCGGCACCTATTTCGGCGGTGGCGTCTTTCGTTCGACCGACAACGGCGAGAGCTGGACGGAACAGAATCACGGCCTTTCCGCGACTGAGGTGCGCGCGATCGCGGTCAACGCGGAGAACGACATCTTCGCGGGCACTTACGGCATCGGTATCTTCCGCTCGACGGACGGCGGGGTGAGCTGGGAGAAGGTGAATAATGGCTTGCTTGGCCAATACATTAGCTGTCTCACGATCGCATCGAATGGAGATATCTTCGCCGGCGCTGACTTTATCAATGGTTTCGGGGGTGTTTTCCGGTCGACCGATAACGGCGGGAGTTGGGAGGAAGTGAACCAGGGCGTCATCACAACTGACGTGCGAGCGCTCGCGATCAATCCCAGCGGCGAGATCTTCGCCGGCACCTATCCGGATGGAGGAGTCTTCCGCTCGAGCGATAACGGCGCGAGCTGGACCGCGGTGAATAGCGGCCTGACCTGCAAGAACGTTTGGTCGCTCGCGATCAACGCGAGCGGCGACGTCTTTGTCGGAACCGCCGGATGCGGGACGGGAGTCTTCCGTTCGATGGATGACGGCGAACATTGGAAGCTGGTGAACAACGGACTCACCTCGACGGATGTGGCAGCGCTGGCGATCGACCAGGATGGCCACATCATTGCCGGCACTCGTTCGCAGTTTGGCGAGGGCGGCGGGCTTTTCCGGTCGGTCGATAACGGCGACACTTGGACGGCGCAGAACGACGGCTTCACTGCGCTCGATGTGAATGCGTTGGCGATTGATCCGGCGGGACAAATCTTCGCCGCTGCCTTCGGTGGCGTCTTTCTCTCGACGAACGACGGCGACAGCTGGAGTGATGTGAGCAGCGGCCTCGTTCCTGCAGGTGGCAATGTCTGGTCGGTCACAATCGATGCGGAAGGGTCGGCGCTCGCCGGAACGGCTGGTGGCGGCGTATTTCGCAGCGGTTCCGAGACGACTTTTGCTTGTCCGCTCCCGTTACCCTATTGGAGAGCCATGCCCGACCTTTGGCCGGTCGAGAATCTTACTCTCGGAAGTCAGAACTACGACAAGACGGAGCTGTTGGCGTTGGTCAATACTCGAGTTAACTTTTCCGGGAGCACCGATGCCAGTCTCGTCCTGGCTCATCAACTCATCGCCGCGAAGCTTAACCTGGCCAACGGCTCCGATCCGGCGCCGGTGAGCAGCACGATCGCCTACGGAGATGCTCTCCTGAGTGGTTTCGCCGGCAAACTGCCCTATGGCGTGTCGCGCTCCTCGGAGGAGGCGCGCCCGATGGCGAAAGACGCGAACATCCTGCGCGATTTTAACCACGGCAACCTGACGCCTGGTTGCGGGCCTTAGGCCCGAGCGGCGAATGGGGCGGAGACCGTCCGCCCTTTCCTCGCGGGACGAACGGGAAGCGCCATGGTGACGCGCCCCGGGTGTCGCCCTTTTTGGAGCGGGCCTTTCCCACGGGTGCTGAATCTCATTCAGGCTTCTCCCGGATGTGGCGAGGACCTTAGAAAGTTTCACCGAGAGAGCGGAAGCGGTTCCTTTTCGTTCGCATTCAGGAGGCGCGATTCTAGAATTCACGCTCGCATGAGCCGCGTTCGCCTTCTTTCCGACACACTCGCCAGCCAGGTGGCGGCGGGGGAGGTGATCGAGCGCCCGGCGTCGGTCGTAAAGGAGCTGGTCGAGAACAGCATCGATGCCCAGTCGCGAACGATCGAGGTCATGATCAAACGCGGCGGCATCTCGCTCATCCGGGTGACGGACGACGGCATCGGGATGGATCGCGACGATGCGCTCCTCTGTCTCGAGCGGCACGCCACGAGCAAGATCCGCACGGCGGCCGATCTCGCGACGGTGGCGACGCTCGGTTTTCGCGGGGAAGCCCTGCCCAGTATCGCGAGCGTCTCGCGCTTCCGCCTGACGACGCGGGAAAAAGAAGCGGTAGCAGGCACCGAGGTGCTCATCGCGGGCGGGAAAATCGAGACGGTGCGCGATGGCGGTGAGGCGCCCGGAACGCAGGTGGAGGTGCGCTCGCTCTTCTATAATCTGCCGGCGCGCCGGAAGTTTCTGCGTTCCGAGAACACCGAGACGCGCAACATCGAGCACCAGCTCAATCTGCAGGCGATCGGTCATCCCGACGTCGCCTTCTCGCTCGTGCGGGACGAGCGGGTCGTTTTTCAGCTCCCGGCGACGCGGACGCTCCGCGACCGGATCCGCGACCTGATGGGAAGCGACCTCGTGGCGCGTCTGCTCGAGGTGGAGCCGGCGGCGCGCGGGAGATTGCGGGTAAGCGGATTCATCGGGCAGGCCGGGGTGAGCCGGGCCAGCCGGGCGCAGCAGTTTGTCTTCGTCAACGGCCGCGCGATCGAGAGCCCGGTGATCGGCGCGGCGTTGAAGGAGGGGTATCACACCGCGCTCATGAAAGGGCAGTTTCCGGTCACTTTTCTCTTCGTCGCGCTCGATCCGGCCGAGGTGGACGTAAATGTGCATCCGGCGAAACGCGAGGTCCGCTTTCGTGATCCGAACGGGGTGCGCGAGGCGGTCGTGGCGGCCATCCGGCGCACCCTCGAGAGCGATCGGGAGAGCTGGCAGGAGCAGTTTCGCGCGCCCAGTTCGGTCGACGCGTCTTTCGTTAGGCCGACGCAAGCGGTGGCGCCGCGTTTTGCTCCCGCGCCTCTGGACGAGAGGCAGGCGAGTCTGCTGGTGGAGTTGGAAAACCCGCCTTTGCAAACTCGGTCTTCGGTTCCGCCTGAGCCGGCCGCGACGGGCGCCGCCGCGCAGTTTCAAATCCTCGGCGTCCTGAACAAGCTCTACGTCCTGATGGAAAATGCGGAGGGCCTGGTGCTGGTCGATCAGCACGCGGCGCATGAGCGCATCCTTTTTGAAGAGTTGCGCCGGCGGATGGAGGAAAAAGGTGTGCCCTCGCAACGCCTCCTTCTGCCGCAGGTGATCGAGCTGGCGCCGCGCGATGCGGAGTGGATCGAGCGCAATCTCGCGACCCTGCAGAAGATGGGACTCGGGGTGGAGGAGTTTGGCCGGCACACCTTCAAGCTGGAGAGCCTGCCGCCTTTCCTGAGCGGGGCGGACCCGGGACGGCTTTTGCAGGACGTGATCGACGGTCTCAAGTCGGCCAGCAGCAGCAGCTCGCCGCTCCGGTTGGGCGAGGAAATGATCGCCAAGACAGTCTGCCGTCACGCGGTCAAGGCGAACGATTACCTGCGCGCGCCCGAGGTGGAAAAGCTGATCCGTGATTTGCTGGCCTGCGAGCTGCCCTACTGCTGTCCGCACGGGCGGCCGACCATGATCCAGATATCGTTAGGCGAGCTGGAGAAGAAATTCGGCCGCAAGGTGTAGCGGCGGCCGTGTCGGCTGCAGGAAGCAGAGCGGCGGCCGTGAATTACGAAGCGTGGCCGCTGGCGCCATGGATGCGGGGCGACACGCCCGCCGCTACACTACCGAACGACTTTGGCCGGCGTTTCCTTCCAATGCCGCGCGATGAGGGCTTTGATCGCCGGCGTTTGGATCCGGTAGTTCTCCTCCTCCCGGCTGGGCAGCTCCGGGAACCATTTCCACCAATACATCCCGGCAATCGTCGGACAATTCTTCGGCAGATCGAGCGCGACGTCGATGCAGCGCTGCTGGATCGCATCGGCATTGTCCCCACCGGTCTGGAACGCCCAGGGCTCGGCGGCGGCCCGCGCGCTCTGGTTGTAGCCGATCTCGACGAAGAGAATTTTCTTGTCTGCGTGCGCCTTGGAGTAGGCGGTGAGTTCGGCGCACTTGCGTTGCCAGGCCGAGGCGATCTCGCTCTCGCTCGGGTCGGGGGTTTTCGTCAGGGGGAAATAGGCCAGGACGCCGATGTAATCGAGCGCATCCCAGAAGGTCACCTCCTGGAAGCTGTCCCAATTGCCTCCGTAGGTGACTTTGCCGTGATAGACCTGGCGAATCGCGGCGATGATCTTGCGCCAGCGGGCGTCGAATTTCTGCGCGTAGGTGAACTCGAGCCCGATGCAGAACGTCCCGGCGCCGTGCGCCTCGGCCACCTTCGCCATTTGCACGATCCAAGTTTCATACTCGCTGAAGAATCGGTCCCATTCCTCCTTCGTTTCGAAATTGATCTCGCCGCGCCAGAGAAACTTCGTGCCCCAGTAGGCGATGTGCGGGATGAGCATGACGGAGAGCCCGCGTTCCCGCGCCCAGTCGAGCGGCACCGCGACATGGCGAAAATTGTCGTCGCTCCGGAAACGGACGTGACCGTCGTTCAGGATCTGGGCGTAGGGATGGATCGCGATGCTATTCACGCCTAACGACTTCAATTCATCGAGCGTCTTGGCCATCTCGGGCGTGGCCCATTCCCAGCCCGAGGTCTGGCAGGAGACGGTGACGCCCTTGACGAAGGCCGGGTTTTTCTCCTGCGCGGCGACGGGGCGGACGAGGACGAGGGGGAGGACGAGGACGAGGAGGAAGACGAGGTTGCGGCGCGGGATTTCGTCAGGCACGAGGAGGAGCGATCGCATCTCTTGCGCCGGGCTGCTATAGGTATTTGAATCCAAATGCGGCACACGCCGCGTCTCACTCACAACGCTATGAAATTCATCCTCGCATATATCATTGTCGCCTTCTCCGCCATTGCCCTGCTGGCGCAGACGCCCTCGGTGCCGCCGCAGCCCGCCGCTTCCGGCGCGTCGCCGGCCGCAGGGGCTGACGTCGCCACGGCCGAAAAAACCGAGGTGCCGCCGGAAATCCCGCTCCGGGATTTTTTCCGGAACCCGGTCAGCCGCGGCTACGATCTCTCGCCCGACGGCAAGACCCTCTCTTTCCTCCAGCCGTGGGAATCGCGCATGAACATCTTCATTCGCCCGACCGACGGCGGCGAGGCGAAACGCGTGACGAGCGAAAAGGAGCGCGACATCCGCAACTATGCCTGGAAAGGAAACAATTTCCTCGTCTACGCGATGGACGATAAGGGCGACGAGAATTTCCATCTCAAGCGAGTCGACCTGAAAAACGGCGAGGTGAAAGACATGACGCCGTTCCCGAAGGTGCGGAGCGATATTATCGATGACCTGGCCGACATCTCCGAGACCGACATCCTGATCACGCTGAACAAGCGCAACGCGGAGGTCTTCGACGCCTACCGGCTCAACGTCGCGACCGGCGAGATGAAGATGGTAGCGGAAAATCCCGGCAAAGTGGATCGCTGGATCACCGATCACGCAGGGGTCATCCGCGCCGCGACCGAGACCGACGGAGTTAACTCCAGCCTGCTCACGCGACCGGACGAGAAGACGCCGTTCAAGAAAGTGCTCACGACCAATTTCCGGGAGAGCGTGAGCCCGCAGTTCTACACCTTCGATAACAAGGATCTCTACGCCGTTTCCAACATCGGCCGGGATAAACAGGCCGTTGTGACGATCGACCCGACCAATGGCAAGGAGATGGAGAAGATCTATGAAAATCCTGAGGTTGACGTCTCCGCCCTCGCCTATTCGAAGAAGCGCAAGGTGATCACCTTCGCCGCCTTCGATACCTGGAAAACGGAGCGCAAATTTTTCGATCCCAAGACCGAGGAAATGTACAAGACGCTGTCGGGAAAGCTGCCCGGCTACGAGGTCGAGGTGGTGGCGAACGACAAGGCGGAAGACAAGTTCATAGTCGTGGCGAGCAACGATCGTTCGCCCGGCACGCGCAATTTGTACGACGCCAAAACCGGTACGCTGACGAAGCTCGTCGAGGTCGCGCCCTGGTTGAAAGAGAGCCAGCTCGCGCCGATGAAGCCAATCGAATACAGGAGTCGCGACGGCCTGACGATCCATGGCTATCTCACCCTCCCGCTCGGTCGCGAGGCGAAGAATCTGCCGGTCGTGATCAACCCGCACGGCGGCCCGTGGTTTCGCGACACGTGGGGTTTTAACCCTGAGGTGCAATTCCTCGCCAACCGCGGTTATGCGGTGCTTCAGATGAACTTCCGCGGCTCGACCGGCTACGGGCGCAAATTCTGGGAAGCTTCCTTTAAGCAGTGGGGCAAATCGATGCAGGATGACATCACCGACGGCGTGCAATGGCTGATCAAGGAAGGCATCGCGGATCCCAAGCGGGTCGCGATCTACGGCGGCAGCTATGGCGGCTATGCGACCCTGGCGGGCGTCGCCTTCACGCCGGATCTCTACGCCGCGGCGGTCGATTACGTCGGCGTGGCGAACATGTTTACCTTCCTCAAAACGATCCCGCCCTATTGGAAGCCGTTCCTCGACATGTTCCACGAGATGGTAGGCGACCCGGTGAAAGACAAAGCTTTGCTGGAAGCCGTCTCGCCCGTCATGCATGCCGAGAAGATCAAGACGCCGCTCTTCGTGGCGCAGGGCGCGCACGATCCGCGGGTGAACAAGGCGGAGTCGGATCAAATGGTGGAAGCGCTGAAGAAACGCGGCGTGGAGGTGGAATACATGGTGAAAGACAATGAAGGCCACGGCTTCCATAACGAAGAGAACCGGTTCGATTTCTACGGCGCGATGGAGAAGTTCCTCGCGAAATACTTAAAGCCGGCGGCCTAACGACTATGGAAAGAGCGCCAGTTGAGAAGAACCTCAACTGGTGCGGCCACCACCACACCTAGGGCTCGATCAAAGGGTATTCGTTCTCTGTCTCGCCCGCGTCGATGCCGCGGCCCAGCCGGCTGTGACTGACGCTGTAGAGGAAGTAAATCACCAGGCCGATCACCAGCCAGATGAAGAACCGGATCCAGGTTTCGATCGGCAGGCTGAGCATGAGCGCGGCGCAGAAGAAAACGCCGAGCAACGGAAAGAGCGGCACGAACGGCACCCGGAAGGGTCGCGGCCGCGTCGGATCTTTCCTCCGCAGGACAATCACTCCGGCGCAGACGAGGGCGAAAGCGAAAAGCGTCCCGATATTAGTGAGGTCGGCTAACGAACCGATGTCGACGAACATGGCGACTCCTCCGACGACCAGTCCGGTCAAAATCGTGGTCACGTAAGGGGTGCGAAAACGCGGATGGATGCGGGCGAAGAAACGCGGGAGGAGACCATCCCGCGCCATCGCCATGAGGATGCGCGGCTGCCCGAGTTGGAAGACGAGGAGGACCGAGGTCAGCCCGGCCAGAGCGCCCGCGCTGATCAACGCCTGCGCCCACGGCTTCGCCGCGAAGGCCGTCGCCACCGCCGCGGAATCGCCGAGGTAGGCCGTGTATTTTTTCATGCCGGTGAGCACGAACGACATCAGGACGTAGAGAATGGTGCAGACGATCAGGCTGGTGATCATCCCGATCGGCAAATCGCGTTTCGGATTTTTCGTTTCCTCGGCCGTGGTCGAGACCGCGTCGAAACCGATGAAGGCAAAAAAGACAATCGCCGCGCCGCTCATGACCCCGCCAAATCCGCTCGGCATGAACGGATGCCAGTGCTCCGGATTGACCATGAAGGAACCAAAAGCGATCACGAAGACGACGACCGCGAGCTTGATGATGACGATGGTGGTATTCGCGGTCGCGCTCTCGCGGATGCCGTAGACGAGCAGCGCAGTCACGGCCATGACGATGAGAAATGCCGGAAGGTTAAAGGCGATCGAGTGGCCCATGATCACCGGCAGCGTGGTCGAGGAATAATCGCTCAGCGCCGCGCCGCCCTTGGCGATGAGGGCCGCGGCGGTGGAGTCGTCGCTGACCAGCCAAAGGGGAAATTTCAGGTGCAAACCGAAAGGCAGATTGCCGAGCAACTGCACAAAGTAGCCGGACCAGCCCACGGCCACGGCCATGTTCCCGACCGCGTATTCCAGGATCAAATCCCAGCCGATGATCCAGGCGATGATCTCGCCCAGCGTGGCGTAGGAATAAGTGTAAGCCGAGCCCGAGACCGGGATCATGGAAGCGAGCTCGCTGTAACAGAGCGCCGCGAATCCGCAGGCGACCGCCGCGACGACAAATGAAAGCGCCACGGCCGGGCCTGCCGCCGGACGGCCGAAGACGAGGTCGGTGTGGTTGATCCAGGAAATGAAGAAGTTGAGCACCGGCGTCTTCGCGATCGAGTCGCCGACCCGCGCCGCTTCACCCGCCGCGGCCGTGCCGGCGAGAGCGAAGATGCCCGCGCCGATGATCGCGCCGATCCCGAGACAGGTGAGATCGAAGGCGGTGAGCGAGCGCTTCATCTTGCGCTCGGGCGCTTCCGATTCATGCATCAAGAGTTCGGGGCTTTTGGTCTGGAAGAGTTTGGATGCCACAGGTGTTCTCCGGTTGTCCGATCGACGTGTTGCGAAAGCGGGCGCATCGTCGCACCCTGCGATTGCAGCGGTCAACCTTTGTTTCGCGGATGCGTCCCGCGGTGGCCGTCAGGCGCGCTGCCAGTAGAGGACGGCGGAGCCGATCAGCCCGATACCGCAGAGAGCGATCGTGTCCTCGATAAAGTAGGGGTAGGCCATCAGGGCGAGCCCGATAAACATCGGCTTCCAAAGGCTCATCCGCTTGCCGTAGGCAAAGCCGACGAACCCGATGCTGCTGAAGAGCAGACCGGCGAAAAGGTTGGCGCCCGAGAATGGCATGACCTTTTTCAGAGCTAAATCCACGCCATCACCCGTCATGGTCCGGCCCTTTCGCGGGATTGGACTTGTTTCCGGCGACTGCATAATCTGGCGCCGATGTCCGATGAAACGACTCCGCTCATTCTCGGTGACGCCGCCGCGGCCGAGCTGGGCCATCTTCCGGGCCGGAAATGGCTGCGGCGCAAGAAGAGCGCGCGCCCTCCCCTGACTCATTGCGAAAATTGTGGCGCGCTGTTGACCGGCCCCTACTGCGCGCAGTGCGGGCAGCCGGCGATTGATTACCATCGCTCTTTCGGGTCGCTCCTGGCCGACGCGGCGGACGCGTTCTTCAATTTTGATGCGCGCTTTTTCCAGTCCTTCGGCCTGCTCCTGGGCCAGCCGTGGCGCCTAACGAACGAGTTCGTCGAAGGAAAACGCGCCCGGCATGTCCATCCTCTCCGCGTCTACCTCATCGCGAGCGTGATTTTTTTTCTCGTGATCAATTTCCTCTCCCGCGACACCCACCTGGAAACGAGCAAAAAGAATAAAGGCCTCATCACCTACGACGTCACCGCGCCTTCACCCATGCCCGGCCCGGTCGAGTTCGATTTCCTCAAGGATCCTGGCGAGGATACGAATGGCGAAGCCGAACCGGCCGCTCCCCGCCCGCCGCTGGCGCCTCTCAACTCTCCTGCTCTGAAGGCTGACCGCTCCAGCCCTAGTTTCTCAACCTCTCCGCCGGCCGCCGCGCAGGTTTCCCCGGAACGGGAGCATCTCTTTGCCGCGCTCGATCGGCAGAAGGATCGCTCGGCCTTATCTCAATGGGTGGAGCAGCGGGCCAAGGAAAAGATCGGCCCCACCGGCGACCGCGGCGATCTCTTCCTCAAGGCGCTCCTCCAGAATCTTGGCCCGATGGTGCTCTGTTGCATCCCGCTCTTCGCGCTCGTCCTGAAGATTCTTTACGTCTTCAAACGCCGTTTCTACATCGAGCACCTCGTCTTCGCGCTGCATACTCACGCTTTTGTTTTCCTCAGCACGGTCACCATCATCGGCATTGGTTTTCTCCTGGCTTGGAAAGCGCCCGCGCCGTTCACGCCCCTCGTCTGCACCTTGCTCGGCTTTGCCGTCGTGATCCAGCTCCTGCGCGCGATTCGGAAGGTTTACCGCCAGAACTGGTTCGCCACGCTCTTCAAATTCGCGCTGGGCAGCCTGATTTATCTTGTCCTCCTGAGCGTCGCATTTGGGATCACGGCCTTTGTCACCCTCGCCCTGCCTTAGGTCTTCTCGTTAATTTAACGATCCCGGATCCACCCGAAATATGACGTCGACACTGCCAAGGTGAGAGACGACACGGAGAAGAAGGAAGTGACGGTCCCCAAAGTCACGATCGAGAAGGAGCAGGCGAAGGTGCCGGACGTCGACGTCACGATGCCGAGCGAGCAGACGCCGACTCCGAACCTCTAAGCTCATTCGGCGCGTTGGTTGATCCGGGCACGCTGTCTTTGTTTGCGCGGATTCGACTGAGCTGGCCGGCTGCAAGCGCGGCGCGATTCGGCCACGGTTCATGATGAATCCGTCGGACGAGACGAGAGTTGCGGTGGCTCTGCACCAGGCGGGCTCTCGCGCTCTGGTGAGCGGCGGCGGGGGCGCGACTTGCCACTCGCGTGCGTGCCGGGTAGAAAGATGCATGGGTCGTCAGTGGCTGCATGCCAAACGCGAAGTAGCCGGTCTCAAGAAGGGACAGGTCACCGGTAAACTGGTGAAGGAAATCATGGTCGCTGCGAAGTTGGGCGGGGGTGATCTGGCCGGCAACGCGCGTCTCTTCGCCGTGGTGGAAAAAGCGCGCAAAGCGAGCGTCTCGCGCGATGTGATCGAGCGCGCGATCAAGAAGGGCGCCGGCATCGGCGGCGAAAAGCTCGAGCTGGAGCAGATCGTTTTCGAAGGCTACGCCCCAAACAAGGTGCCCGTCATCGTGGAGGTGCAGACCGATAATAAGAACCGTACGGCGCCCGAGATCCGCGTTCTTTTCAAGCGTGGCCAGCTCGGCGCGCCCGGGAGCAACAAATTCCTCTTCGATCACGTCGGGCTGGTCGAAGCGCATCATGCCGATGCGAGCGCGGACGCTGAAGCCGCCGCGATCGAAGCCGGCGCGCAGGATTTTACTGCGCTCACTCATGCCGACGATCCGGAGATTCCCGAGGAGACGACCGGCGCGCGCTTCATCACCGCGCCGACGGATCTGCACGCCGTTTCGCAATGGCTGGGCCAGAACGGCTGGACGATCGTGACGAGCGAGCTCGGTTACATGGCAAAAACCTTTCCGGAGTTAAACGAGGAAGACCGGAACCAGGTCGGCGAGTTCCTGCAGACGCTGGAGGATCACGACGACGTGCACCGCGTCTGGGCGGCATTTCGTTAGGCGGGGCATGACCGACGAGACGAGTGAGGCAGTCCTCGGCGACGCGGTGGCGGATAGCTTGGAGCGGCCGGGCCACCGGCGCCGCGGGCTTTTCGGCCGGAAGAAACCGTCCACAGAGGAAACCGCCCCCTTCACCCATTGCGAAGATTGCGGGGCGGAATTGCATGGCCGCTATTGCGCCAAATGTGGGCAGGTGGCGGTCGATTATCACCGCTCGTTTCGACACGTCATCGCGGATGTGGCGGAATCGTTCCTCAACTGGGACTCGAAGTTTACCAAAACGATCGGGCTGCTCCTGATTTCTCCCGGCTGGCTCACGAACCAATTCGTGGCCGGCCGTCGCACTCGTTATCTCCATCCGCTGCGAGTGTATCTGCTCGTCAGCATCGTCTTCTTTTTGTGCGCCCGCTTCGTTCCGTTCCAGGTGACGCCGCCCGACACGGCGAAAATGACGGACGAGCAGCGCGCGGGGGTGGAAGAGGCGATGCATAATCCGGGAATCCCCCAAGCCGTGCGCGAGCAAGTCTTGCAAAATCTGGCTGAGCAGAAAAAAAAGGAGGCTGCGAAAGCTGATCTTTCGCCGACTCCTGGAGCGGTTTCCTCACCACCGTCGGTCTCAGACGAAGACGAGAGTTTGGACCGGCCACTGGATGGCGCCGCGCCTCCCAGTTGGCTGAAGCAAAAACTGCGGCACAAGATCGGGCCGCATGGCAGCAACGTGGAACTCCTGAGTAAGACACTGCGCGACAACATTTCGACAATGATGCTTTTTTGCATCCCGCTCTTCGCTCTCGTGCTGAAGATTCTTTATCTTCGTCAACGCCGCTTCTACATCGAGCACCTCGTCTACGCCCTGCACATCCACGCTTTTTTTTACATCGCGGTTCTCCTGACTGTTTTTAGCGGGGTGGCGGCGAAACGCTGGGCGCCGGCGCTGGAAGGGCCGCTCCTCTGGATCTTGGTGCTCGCGATCGTAGTGCAGGTCTTTCATTCGATCCGGCAGGTTTATCGCCAGAGCTGGTTCATGACGACATTCAAGTTTTTCTTCGGCGGCTTCGTTTACTTGTTTGTCATTGTCTTGGCCCTGGCGATCACCGCCTTCGCGACCATTGCGCTGCCGTAGCGAGACTGCACCCTAGCTTTCCTGCGAGAGAAAATGGCGCGCGCGTGATAACGCCGCATCGATCCCGGTCGCGTCCGCGCCACCGCCCTGAGCCATCTCCGGGCGACCTCCGCCCTTCCCGCCCACCAGCGGCGCTACTTCCTGGATCAATCTGCCGGCCTGGTAGCGGTTCGTTAGGGCTTTGGGAATCGTGGCGATGAGCGCGACCCGGCCTTCCTTCTCTCCCGCGAGGAAAATCGGTCCGTCGAAGCGTGTCTTGAGCGCATCGGTCACGGCCTGGAGCATCTTGCCGTCCGCGTCCGGCACGCGGGCGACGCGGAAAGTCGCGCCGTCGCTCGCCGCGAGGTCGCTCGCGATCGTAGCGGCGCGGCCTTGCATCCCGGCTTCCGCGGCCTTGGCGTTGGCCTTCTCCCATTCGCGCACTTCGGCTTCGAGTTTTTCCAGGTAGGCCGAGCGTTCTTCGATCGAGGCAACCCTCTGTGCGTTGGTTTCGCTGACCAACTGGGGCAGGGGCACCAGCTCCGGCTTCTTCTTCTGTAGCGCCTGAAATCTTTCGTCCTGGGAGGCAGCTTCGTTGCGCGCCCATTCGCCCACTGCGTTACCTGCCACCGCTTCGATCCGCCGGATGCCGGCCGCGATCGCTCCTTCACTGAGAATCCGAAAATAGCCAATGTCGGCCGTGCTGCGGACGTGCGTGCCGCCGCAGAGTTCCATCGAGTAGCCATTCAATTCGCTAGGGGAACCGCCGATCTGCACGACCCGGACGACATCGCCGTATTTGTCGCCGAAGAACTGGATGATATCCGTGCGATCTTTCGCCTCGGCGTAGGGGATCTCCCTCCACGAAACCGTTTTTTTCTCGGCAATCTTTTCGTTCACCAGCTTTTCCACTGCGCGCACCTGTTCTTTGGAAAGGGCCGCGCTGGCGAAATCGAAGGTCAACTTTTCCGGTCCGACGTAGCTGCCTTTCTGAGTGGCCTCGCGGCTGACCGTCTCGTGCAACGCCCAGTGCAGAAGATGCGTGACAGTGTGATGACGCTCGATCGCGGAGCGGCGGGTCCGATCGATCCGAAGCGTGACGTGCTCGCCCACCGCTGGTGCGCCCTCATCCGCAAGAAGATGAATCCAGGTCTCACCGGATTTTCGGGTGTCGATGATTTTCCACGAACCGGATTCGCCGAGCATGTCGCCCTGGTCGGCCACCTGGCCGCCCATCTCCGCATAGAGGACGGAGTTATTGAGACTCACGCCCTTTCTTCCTCCGACATCGACGATCGCGATGACGTCGGCGCCGGTGTGATCATGTTCATAACCGAGAAAGTGGGTCGGCGCATCGGCATCGATACCTGAAACCGCGATCACTTCTTTCTTCTGCGCCGAGCGGCCGCGCGCGCGCTGCTCCTCCATCAAGCGCTCGAAGCCCTCCGTGTCGACGGTCAGCCCGCGCTCGCGCGCCATCAGCTCAGTCAGGTCGAGCGGAAAGCCCTGTTCGTCGTAGAGCCGAAAAGCAAACTCGGCCGAGATGCTCGCGCGGTTCTCTTCTCTTCCGGGGAGCGCGGGCGCCTCGCCCAGGCGAAGAGCTTCGCGCTCGAAGAGTTCGAGGCCGCGATCGAGCGTTCGGTTGAAGGATTTTTCCTCGCGCTTGATCGTTTCTTCGACCTGGGCCTGTTTTTCGCGGAGTTCGGGGAAGACATCGCCCATCGTCGCGGTCAGCACGTCGACGAGCCGGTAGAAAAAAAGCTCGTGGAAGCCTAACGATCGACCGTAGCGAACTGCGCGGCGCAGGATTCGGCGCAGAACATAGCCGCGGCCTTCGTTGCTCGGCCGGATCCCGTCGGCAATGGCAAAGCTGAGGGTGCGGATGTGGTCCGCGATGACGCGGAAGGCGATGTCGATCTTCTCCTGCTCGCTCTCGGGGCCGCGACCGGCTGGCGGGAGAGTCGATCGGTAATGTCTTCCGCTCAGTTTCTCGATCTCATCGAAGATCGGGCGGAAGATATCGGTCTCGTAGTTGGAGACTGTACCCGTGAAATCGGAAAACCTCTTCGTCCCCTGGATCATCGCGGTGATTCGCTCAAAGCCCATCCCGGTGTCGACGTGCCGGGCGGGCAGGGGAGAGAAGGTGCCGTCCGGGTTGGCGTTGAACTGGATGAAAACGAGATTCCAGATCTCGATGCAGCGCGGATCGCCGGCGTTGACCAGCGCACCGCGCGTGTCGCCGGCCGGCGTGAGGTCGACGTGCAACTCGGAGCACGGCCCGCACGGCCCGTTGTCGCCCATCATCCAGAAGTTGTCCTTCTTGTTCCCGTTGACGATATGGACCGCGGGATCGAGCCCGGCTTTTTCGAAGAGAGCCTTCCAACGGTCGTGCGCTTCCTGGTCAAACTCGCTCGGCTCGTTAGGGCCGGGTTTATAAACCGTCGCGTAAAGACGGTTGGGCGGAAGGCCCCAGCGACCGACGACCAGCTCCCAGGCCCATTCGATCGCCTCCTTTTTGAAGTAATCGCCGAAACTCCAGTTGCCCAGCATCTCGAAAAAAGTGTGGTGATAGGTGTCGAGGCCGACGTCGTCGAGGTCGTTATGCTTGCCCCCGGCGCGGATGCATTTCTGGGTGTCGGCGGCGCGCGGCGGATCGTAGGCTGGCTTCTGCTGGCCGAGAAAGATGGGCACGAACTGGTTCATGCCGGCGTTGGTGAAGAGGAGGT
>JBDTOL010000027.1:0-20454 GCA_039933235.1 Spartobacteria bacterium
GGTATGTCGACGTCCGCGGCTTCCCGCCCGGCACCGAGGTGCGCGATCCCTACACGAACAAAATCTTTCTCGTTCCCTAACGAGTCTTCCGGTCCGATCCGGAGGCGTCCCCACCCGCGGCGCAATCTTCCTGCCGCGGTGCTGGACATTTTCGCGCAACTTGGGATTCTTCTCCACGTTTGCGGGCCGGCCGGGAAGCAGCGCCCGCTTTCATAGAGCATGGATGACCTTCGGATAAAGCGCGCGCCACGGATCGAGGCGGAGATTAACGTCTCCGGCGACAAGAGCATTTCCCATCGCGCGGTCATGATCGCCGCGCTCGCCAACGGGCCCTGCGTCCTGCGCGGCTTTTCGCGCAGCGCCGATTGCATGAACACCGTCGTCGCGATGCGCGCGCTCGGGGTGAAGATCGAGCAACCCGAGCCGGAGATCCTCATCGTGCACGGCAACCGGCGGAAGCTCACTGCGCCCCAGGGAGAGATTAATTGCGGCAACTCCGGCACGACAATGCGCCTCCTCGCCGGCATCCTCGCCGGACAACCCTTCAATAGTCGCCTCGTCGGCGACGGTTCTCTTTCCAAGCGGCCGATGGGTCGCATCCTCGAGCCGCTGCGGCTGATGGGCGCAAAAATTGAAGCGGAAGGCGAGAACGACACGGCGCCGTTGCGGATCGAGGGCGCACCGCTGCACGGGATCAAGTATTCGCTCCCCGTGGCGAGCGCGCAGTTGAAGAGCGCGCTCCTTTTCGCCGGACTCTTTGCGAAGGGAAAAACTACCGTTCAGGAGCCAGTCCCGACCCGCAACCACACCGAGTTGATGCTGAATTATTTTCTTGTCCATACCCACAAGGACAACGGCGAGGTCAGCGTCTTCGGCGATCACACGCCCGAGTCGCGCGACTTCAGCATCCCAGGAGACATTTCGTCCGCCGCCTTCTGGCTGGTGGCTGCGGCCGCGCAACCAGGCGGCCACGTTCTCATCCGGGACGTGGGCCTGAACGAGACCCGCACCGGCCTGCTCGGCGTGCTCGTGCGAATGGGTGCGCAAGTCCGTGAAGCGATCGAGGATGTCGATCAGGTCGAGCCGCGCGGCATCGTAGAGATCACCGGTGCGCATCTCAAGGCCACCGTCATCCAGGGCAAGGAAGTGCCGCAGCTGATCGATGAGCTGCCCATCCTCGCCGTGGCCGGCGCGCTGGCCAGCGGCACCACCATCATCCGCCAAGCTCAGGAGCTGCGGGTCAAGGAAACCGACCGCATCGCGGCGATCGCGCATAACCTGCGCTCGATGGGCGCGCAGGTGGTCGAGTTGAGCGACGGCCTCGAGATTCACGGACGCGCTCCGCTTCATGGCGCGCGGCTTTCCAGCTTCGGCGATCATCGCATTGCAATGGCTTTCGCGGTCGCGGGCATGTTTGCCGAGGGCGAGACGGTGATTCAGGACGTCGATTGCGTTGCCACCTCCTATCCCGGTTTCGAGAAAACCCTGGGCGATCTCGTGAATCCAAAAGGCTTTCGCACCACCACGCCTGTGATCAGTTCGCTCTCGCATACGCGCGCGTCAGAAGATTAGCCGCGCCTCGGGACGTCTCGATGAACTCCACGGACGCCGCGCACAATATCATCGCGATCGACGGCCCGGCGGCTTCCGGCAAGAGCAGCGTCGCGCGCGAACTGGCGCGCCGCCTCGGCTATGTCTACGTGAATTCCGGCGCGATGTATCGCGCCATGACCTGGCTCGTCCTCGAGCGTGGCATCTCCACCAACGACGCCGCGGCGATCGAGCAGCTCGCGGAACAGGCTCCGCTCGCATGCGAGCTGCGCGACCGCGATTCCATCATGTTGATCGATGGCAGCGACCCCGAGCCGTTCCTGCGCGAGGATCGGGTGAACGAGAATGTTTCGCTCGTCAGCAGCGTCCCGCGGGTGCGCGAGATCCTCGTCGATCACCTCCGCCGCTATGCGCAGGCGAACGACCTCGTGATGGAAGGCCGCGACATCGGCTCGGTCGTTTTCCCCGACACACCCTATAAGTTTTACATCGACGCTTCACCCGAGATTCGGCTCCGCCGGCGCGAGGCACAGGGCCAGCGCGACCGCATCACCGCGCGCGACGAAGCCGATTCTTCCCGGCGCGCCTCGCCGCTCATTATCGCCGAGGACGCCCATGTCATCGACAGCTCCAACCTGACGATCGACGGCGTCGTGGGCGAGATCATCGGCCGCCTGAAACTCAAGGGCCTGGCGGTGACGCGGTGAATCCCTGGTATTTCACTTTTTATCATCTCAGCCGGTTGATCGCCCGGGTCTTCTTTCGCTTTCGCGTGATCCACCGAGAGCGACTCATCCAGGAGGGGCCGGTCATCCTCGCGATGAACCACGAGAGCTATCTCGATCCGCCTTTCGCCGGGATCGGCTGCCGGCGCGCGATCTATTTCCTCGCGCGCAAATCGCTCCTCGGCATCCCGGTGCTCGGCTGGATTCTGCCGAAGTTGAACGTCATACCCGTCGACCAGGAAGGCGGCGATCGCAGTGCGCTCAAGGCCTTAATTCGCATCCTGCGCGCGAACCATTGCACGCTCGTCTTCCCCGAGGGCGCGCGCACCCTCGACGGTAAGTTGCAGCCGCCCCAGCCGGGCGTCGGCTTTGTCATCGCGAAAACCCTCGCGCCGGTCGTGCCGATGCGAATCTTCGGCGCGCACGAGGCGCTGCCGCGCGGTGGGGGAAGGCTGCGCTTTTGCCCGATCACCATCGTGGTTGGCGAACCGCTCCGCTTTACCGAAGCCGACCTCGAAGGCAACGGCCGCGAAGTTTATCCGCGCCTGAGCCAGCGTGTGATGGACGCAATCGCCGCGCTGAAGTTGTAGGGCAGGCGCCCCGCCTGCCTCGATGCAGGTTTTAAAGGGGCAGGCGGTGCGCCTGCCTGCAATTCTTGCGGGTTCTCCTCCGCGGCGGATAGTTCCCGATGGAACTGCCTGCACCTCCGGCCCGCTCCTCCGGCTCGTCGCGCGCCCCGGGCGGCGGCGTAAAGCTTATGCTGGCCCTCCTGGTCGTCTTCGCTCTCCTTGCGATCTACGGACAGTGGGAAAAGTTTCGGCGGCCCCAGACCGAGACGGCCACGATCGCGACCACGCCTAACGTTTCCCCTTCGCCTTCCCCTAACGACAACTAACGGAGTAACCGGCCGGCCTCCCGTCGGTTTTCTTTCGAATAACCAGCGATCAAACCGGTCTTATCAAATATGAAAAGAATCCTGCTTCTTCCGCTCATCGCCACCCTCGCAGTCGGCCTGGGCAGCTGCCAGAAACAATCCAGCGACACAGAACGCCAGGCCGAGATCGAACGCCAGGTGCAGGAGCGGCTCGCGGCCGAGCGCCAGGCCAACGATCAGCAACAGATGGCCCAGCGGCAGACGGACCTCGAAGCGCGGATCGAGACGCTCGCGGCAGAAAGACGATCACCCGCCGCGACTGCGAACCCGGAGCGAGCCCAATCTCCCGTCGCCGAAAAAGCAGCTGCGACGCCCGGGGCAGAGCAGGGTTCCTATTCCACTTTTTATCGCAAACTCGATCCCTATGGCGACTGGATGGAGACGGGCGATTACGGCTATGTTTTTCAACCGCACCAGGCGACGCAGTCGCGTGATTGGCGGCCCTACACCCAGGGTCACTGGGTTTATACCGACGCCGGCTGGACCTGGATCTCCGACGAAAAATTCGGCTGGGCCACTTACCACTACGGTCGCTGGGTTCAATTGCGCAGCGTTGGCTGGGTCTGGGTGCCGGGCGATCAATGGGCCCCCGCCTGGGTTTCCTGGCGCAAAGGCGGCGACTATGTCGGCTGGGCGCCGCTGCCGCCCGAGGCGCAATTCGATCGCCAGACCGGGATCCGCAGTTGGGCCGATAACTACTACGACATCGGTCCCGACCAATACGCCTTTGTCCGGGCGAACGAGTTCGGCAGCAAGCTCACTCTGCGCGCGATCGTCCCGACCGTGCGCAACGTCACGATCATCAACCAGACGACCAACGTGACCAATATCGTTTACAACAACTCCGTCATCGTCGATCGCGGGCCGAGCTACGAGGATCTCCGGGCTCGCAGCCAGCAGCCGATCGAGCGTTTTCGGCTCGAGCGAACCAGTTACCAGAATAGCGAAGTGCCCGTTTTTCGTGGCGAAGTAGTGGCGCTGCCCACCGCGGATTTTAACCGGGGCGAGCGCGTCGCGCGTCCGAATCGTGTCGTACGGACGATCGAGCAGCCAGTGGTGGAACGCGGCTGGGCGGGAATCAAGGATACGCAGGCAGCGCAAAAGGCACGCGCTAAGATGGAATCGGAATCGACTCCGCCGCCCAACCCGCCGCCGAAGCGGTTCGTTAGGCCAGGACAGAAAACGGCCGTGCCTCCTCGACCGGCGCCCGTTCGAGTCGGCCAGCCGGTCTCGTCGCCGGCCCCAGCCATCAGCATGACACCCATGGGAACGCCCGTGCCCGCGCCGACCGCGGCGCCACGGGTTCCTCGGGTTACTCCTGCTCCCACCGTGAAGCCGAGCGCCACACCGGTAGCGGAGTCTGTCCAACCGACCGAGAACGTCTATTCGCCTAAGAAGGCCGACCGTAACCGCACCGAAGCGGCACGCCTGGCACAGGAGGAAAAGCAAAAGGAACGCCAGGCGGCACAGGAGCAGCGCCAGGCTGCGCGGAAAAAACAGTTGCAGGATCGCCGGGGCCAAAAACCCGGCCGCGAAAAGACCTCCCCGACCGCGACTGCCTCGCCGAAATCAACTGCCACGGCGATACCCAGCGCCACCGCGACGGCAACCGCCACCGCGAGTGAGCCCTCAACTACGCCCACCCCCTCGCCCACCGCATCTGCCGGCAAAAAAGAAGACGCGGAGGAGCGCCGCAAGGCCAAGCGGGCTGAACGGCGCGCACAGCGAAACCAGGATGCGCTCGAGACGCCTCCCTCCCCTCAGCCGCAGCAGCCCTAACGAGCCGCCTCCGCCAACTTTCTCGCGTAAGCCAGCGTGTCGATCGCCTCGGGCGTCTTGTCCCGCCGGATCGCTTTGATCCGCGGGAAACGCAGGGCCAGGCCGCTGGCGTGCCGCCGGCTCGGCTGGATCGAATCGAACGCGATCTCCAGCACCGTGTCCGGTTTCACCTCGAGGTAGCGGCCGCGATCGCGAATCGTGTTCGCGCGAAAATGCTCGGTCAATTCCGCGATCTCCACGTCGGTCAGCCCGCTGTAGGCCTTGCCGATCGGCAGAAGCTTTCCCGTCTGCTCGTCGCGCACGGCAAAGGTGTAATCGCTCAAAACATGATTGCGTTTGCCGTGGCCCAGCTCCGCCGCCACCACCACGACATCGAGCGTGGCCAGCTCCTTCTTTAACTTGAACCACGAGAGCCCGCGACGACCCGGCGTGTAGGCGCTCTCGGGATCCTTGATCATGAGCCCCTCGTTCAGGCGCCGGCGCGCCTTCTGGAAAGCGGCCTCGATTTCTTCGGCGGAATGCGCCGGGGAAATCTCCGCGTATTGAAATTGCGGCGGCATCGTCAGGCCGCCCAGCGCCGCGCGCCGCTCGCACAGCGGCGTCCGCAGGAGGGATACTCCGTTCCGCCAAAGCAGGTCGAAGGCAACGAACACCACCGGCACATCCGCCGCGGGCGCGGCGAAGAGATCCGCGCTGTCACTTTTTCGTCCGAGGCGTTTTTGCAGGTCGAAAAAGGTCAGTTTTTTCCCGTGCTCGAAAGCCATGATCTCGCCGTCGAGGATGACTTCGTCGCGGAAGCCGCGCGCGCGTTCCGCCAGCTCCTCGAATTGCCCCGTGACCCGCCGCAGGTCGCGCGAGAAGAGCTCCACCCGATCCGTGCCCCGATGGAGCTGGGCCCGAATGCCGTCGAACTTGTCCTCCACGTAAACCGTCGTCTCGTTAGGCACATCGTTCGCAAAGCGAGCCCAGATCGCTTCCGCGGTCGGCTCCGGGCTGGCCAGCATGCACTTGATCGGGCGGAAGAGCGTCAGCTCCGCGCTCGCCAGCGCGCGCTGCGAGGCGAGGAGCGCGCTCTGGCCGATATCGCCCAGCAACATGTGGGCCTCTTTCAATTCATCGAGCGGCACTTCGAAGGCGCGGGCGAGCGCCTCCTCGACCAGCCCCTCGCGCAAGCCGATGCGCAGGTCGCCCGTCAGGATCTTGACCACGTATTGCGCCTCGCGGGGCGAGAGCTTTTGCAGCCGGGCCTGGAGCAGCTCGGTCTTGGCCACGGGACCACGCGCCTTGTGCAGGGCTTCAAAAAGAGCGTGCGCTTCGCCTAACGAAAACGGCATGGGCACGGTGCGACCTTCCAACGCCTCGAGCGCAGCTTTGCTCGCGTCGCCATGGCTGTTCGCGATTTGCCGCAACTCGGCGTTGCCACGCCCGCTCGCGTCGAGGAGCGCGCGGTAGATGATGGCCCAGCCTGTTTGCAGGGTGCGCTGATCGGTTTGGGCGAATGGTTTGCCCGTGAGGAAAGTCGCCGCGATCCGGAGCTGTTCCGAAGGCAGGGTGTGAAGGTACGAGGCGAGGAGACGGATTTTCTCCAGCTTGGCGGGCGTAGCGGCGATGCGTTCGCCGAGCTCGGCGAAGGCGTGAAACTCCGAGGGGGTATCTTCGTTGGCGGCATCGCCCGGTGTGTCCGGCGGAGCGCCGGCCACGGCACGCGAGGCGCGGGCGTTCCCCGGAGGAGCCGTGGTGCGGAGGGTGAGTTCGAGCTGGTTCTGTTCGTTCAAGGCCCAGGCTTCCACGCCTCGGTCGCGCAGGTCGCGCGCAAATTCCGCGGCGAAACCGTGCAACGTGAGAACGCGTTTCGGTTGCACCAGTTCGACGTAACGGAGGAGGTCGTCGTAATCGGCGTGATCGGAGAGCGGAAAGGCCGCGTCGACCTGATAGCGGTAGATGGCGTTAGGCTCGACCGCCCAGCCGCTGATCATGGCGACACGCTTGCTCGCCAGGCCTTGGATCATGCGGGAACGATTCGCGCTTGGTGGGCAAATCAGCACCTTGCCCGCCACCGCCTTGGGATCGTAGCGCTCGTATCGGCAGAAAGCCTGGCCGAACTGCTCGTAAATGCGGGTCATGCGATAGACCGAGCCGTGCAACATCGGCTGCAGCTCGGCCTCAGCCAGCGAGCAGAGAATTTCCTGCGCTTTGCCTAACGAGTAACCGAGCAGGACGGGCGTCGCTCCTTCCTCCAGCGCTTCGCGGCAAAAGGCGACGATCTGTTGCACGACCAGCTCGGTCGGCGGCAGACGGTAGCGCGGCAGGCCATAGGTCGTCTCCATGATGAGCGTGTCGGCCGATCGCCATTCCGTCAGCTCGGCGGAACGGCCCGGGCGCAGCTTAAAGTCGCCGGTATAAAGGAGGGTGCCGGCCGCGCTTTCGAGGAAGAACTGGGCCGAGCCGAAGATATGCCCGGCCGGCAGCAGAGTGATATTGAGCCCGCGCACGACCGAGGGTCTGCCGAACGACAGGACGTGCTCGTGCCGTTCGCCCGGGAGCCGCGCCTGCATCAGGCGCGAGGTGCGCTCCGAGACGACGATCTCCTCGTGCGGCGCGATGTGGTCGCTGTGGGCGTGCGAGACGAAGGCAAACGGCTTCGCGTCCCAAGGGTCGAGCCAGATCTTCTCGTTAGGCAGGTAAACCCCGCGTTCGTATTGCACCGAGATCACGGCCGGAAATTACCCGGGTCTGGCGCGCTGCGCGAACGGACTGGCCATGCCAGCAAGAAGAGACACGGACGGGACGGCGCCCGTCCCTCCAAGTGCTGCGATTGACACCGGGGCGCTCTTCCCGTTTCATGCTCGCGTCGTGAAAATCCCGCTGGCTGTTTTTCTTCTCGTCCTCGCGGGTTGTGCCAGTGCGCCTCCCAAACCCTACCAGGTCGAGAAAGTCCAGCCGCTGCCCGTGGCGCTCGACCCGGTTTTCGAGTTTCGCAAAATCATACAGTATTTCCTCGACCCGACGGCCCGTCCGGTGTCCGGTCAGGTGGACGCCGCGGTCGCCTTCGAGCGCGGCTACCGCATGTATGGCGCGATCACGGCGCTCGATCAGCACCAGCGATATGGCAACTACTACGCTTTCTTTTGGGCCGCGCGACGTCCGGCCGATGTGCGGGTGCGTCTCGAGTATCGCCAGGAAAAACTGCACGCTTTCGTACAGGCGCGCGAAGTCCGCTATCCCCATGCGCAGGGGCATTACCAAACCGACTTCGCCATCATCGGCGACGATTTTTTCGACGACGGCCGGGTCCTTTCATGGCGGGCATCGCTCATCGTGGACGGCCGAATCGTCGCGATGCGACGATCCTACCTATGGGAGTGAGGCGCGCGCCCGGCGCCGGCTCCCATCCTTAGCTCGACGCATCGGCCGCAAACGCAGGCACCGGATTAACGCGGTCCGATGGATTGACAGTGTCCGGCGAAATTTTATCTTTAGTTAGTCGTGCAGTCCTCGATTCAAGTAGGCGTCAACGGTCCCGTCGTATGGGTCCTGGTGGCTGGCCGAGGCAGCTTCCTCAACAGCGGCAGCCTGAAGGAGTTTGCCCGCGAGATGGTGAATAGGGGCTATCGCGAATTCGTCTTTGACCTGCAGGAGTGTGTCATGATGGATTCGACTTTTATGGGAACGATGGCGGGCATGGCGCTGCGCTTAAAGGAGATGGGCGAGGGCCATCTGCGGGTGATTCATTGCGGCGAACGCAGCCGCGAACTGCTTTCTGGCCTGGGGCTCGACCAGATCTTCGAGATTCAGGCGAACGGAGCGAAGGCACCGGATTGCAAGGCGTTGGCGCCCGAAACCCCAGCGTCCGAAGAAGCGGCCAAGGCGAAGCGGGAGCAGGCCGGCACCATGCTCGAAGCGCACGAGGCCCTTTGCCAGGCCGCACCGAAGAATATCACCCGCTTCAAGGACGTCCTGGAATACCTGAAACAAGACCTGCAAAAAGAAGGCCCAGCGAAGTAATCTCGCTTCGCTCCCATGCGCTTTCTTCTCCTCGCGCTGCTGGCCGCGTCGGTCCTCGGCTGGCTGCTCACTTTCCAACTGCAACGTCGCCGCATCCGCCGCCTCGAGCGCGCGAATGAAGAGATCCAGGTCGAGGAAAATCTTGTCTTCGATTTCCTCCACGGCCTCGGCGAAGCGTTTCGCGACGTCATCCGGCCGCACGACCTGCATCGGTTGATCGTCGAGAGCTCGGTCCGCATCCTCGACGCCCATGGCGGTGCGCTTTACCTGGCCGACCGCACTGGGACGCGCTTGAAACCAGCCTTTCTCTCCAAGGGCTGCCCCCCGCTCATTGAGGTGCCCCAACGCATCCTGCAACAGGCCGCCGCCACGCCGATCGCGCTCGACAGCTACATCCGCTCCCACCCGGTCAACCCGGGCGACGGTCTGCTCGGGCGCGCCTGGGAGACGGGCGAGGCGGTGCAACTGATCGACGTGCAGGATGTGCCCGAGCTGGCGCAGCTCCGCGAGACCGCCCTCGGCACCACCTCGGTCATGGTCACTCCCCTGCTCTATGGCCGGCAGAAGATGGGCGTCCTCGCGGTCGCCAACGGCCCGATGAGCGAGCCGTTTTCCGCGAGCGATTTCGTCGTCTTTAAGTCGATCGCGGAGCAGTCGGCTTTTGCGCTCTACAACGCGATTATCTACTCCGAGGCGAACGAGAAGAAGCGGCTCGATCACGACCTTCAGATCGCGCGCGACATCCAGCGCATCCTGCTCCCGTCCAAGCCCCCTGCGATCGACGGGTTCGACATCGCGGGCATCAACATACCCGCCCGGCAGGTGAGCGGCGATTATTTCGACTACATCCGAGTCGACGACGACCGGCTCGGGGTCGTGATCGCAGATGTCTCGGGCAAGGGCGTACCCGCCTCGCTCATCATGGCGATCTGCCGCAGCGTCCTGCGCGCGGAAGCACGCCTAGGACAATCGCCCGCCGCCGTCCTGCGCAAGGTCAATCGCCAGCTCTATCCCGACATCAAGGAGGACATGTTCATCAGCATGGCCTACCTCATTCTCGACCATAAAAATAACCAGGTGACCCTCTCGCGCGGCGGGCATGATGCGCCGTTGCTCTACCGCGCCGCGACCGGCGAGGTCGAGGTTTTGAAGCCGCCGGGGATGGCCCTCGGGATTGACAGTGGAGAGGTGTTCGATAGGATAACCGGCGACCTTTCCGTCCCCCTCGAACGCGATGATTGCCTGGTGCTTTACACCGACGGCGTCACCGAGATGCTCGACTCGAATGGAGATGAATTCGGCCCGGAACGAATGGTCCAATCCATCCAGGCCAGTGTGAAAGAAGGGGCGCAGGGAGTCATCGCCCGTCTGACCGACGATGTGCGGAATTTTGCCGCCGGCCACCCGCAGAATGACGATATCACTTTGATTGTAGTGCGTAAGACATGAAACAATACAAATCCGACCGCCACCAAGCTCCGCCTCCCGAACAGGAGCGGCCGAATGACGCCGCCACGACTGCGACCGAGCGGGCCACCGAAGGAGTCGACGGCAACGACGATCCCACCGCGAGCCTCCAGGCCGATCTCGACCGCTTCCGCGATCTCGCCCTGCGAAGCCAGGCCGATTTCGACAACTACAAAAAGCGCGCCAGCCGCGAGAAAGAAGATGCGATCAAATACGCCAACAGTTCGCTCTTCGAGCGCCTCATCGCGATCGTCGATAATTTCGAGCTCGGCCTTTCCGCCGCGAAGAGTGAGGGCGAAAAATCGCCCGTCTACTCCGGCATGAGCATGGTCCTGAAACAACTGAGCGATTTTCTGGCCGACAACGGTCTCCAGCCGATCGACGCCGAAGGGCAGCCTTTCGATCCTAATCTGCACGACGCGATCGCGCGCGAATCGAGCGATGAGGTCCCAGAGGGCCTCGTCCTGCGCCAAATGCGGCGCGGATATCGGCTCAAGGACCGGCTCCTCCGTCCTTCCAGCGTGGTCGTCTCGAGTGGTCCTGCGTAGGCCTTACTCCTGCTCCTGGTTTTAATCGTGCTCGTGAACGATCTTCATTTCGGCCGTCGGATTTTGCGCACAGCGCGAACCGCACCGACACCTCTCCCGAAAATTCAGCGCCTGCTGCAATTGCGAGGGCCCTCGCCGCGCTCCGCCGGCTCGGGATGACAAATCTCACTTCCCTCGCTTTAGTTCACCACTTTTGATGACCACCAAACGCGACTACTACGAAATCTTGAGCGTCGAGCGCAATGCATCCGGCGACGAGATCAAGCGCGCCTATCGCAAGCTCGCGGTCAAGTTTCACCCCGACAAAAATCCCGACGACTCCGCGGCGGAAGAGAAATTCAAAGAACTCGGCGAAGCCTACGATGTCCTGATGGACGAACAAAAACGCGCGGCCTACGACCGCTATGGCCATGCCGCTTTTGCCCAGGGCGGCCGGGGCGGCGGGTTCCACGATCCCTTTGATATCTTCCGCGAAGTTTTCAGCGGAGCGGCCGGCGGCGGCGGTGGAATCTTCGAGACCTTCTTCGGCGGCGGTATGGCTCAGGCCGACGGCAGCCAGCGTGGCAGCGACCTGCGCTACGACATGCAGGTCACCCTTGAGGAGGCCGCGTTCGGGGTGGAAAAAGAGGTCGAGGTGCGCAAGCTCGATGCCTGCGACAAGTGCGACGGCACCGGTGCCGCTCCCGGCTCGCGCGCCGTTACCTGCCCGACCTGTCGCGGTCGCGGCCAGGTCGTTAGCGCACGCGGTTTCTTCCAGGTTTCGCAGACCTGTCCGCGCTGCCGCGGCCTGGGCGAGGTGATCGATCTGCCCTGCCCGGTCTGCGAAGGGGACGGTCGGGTGGAGAAAACCAGCCGCATCAAAATCAAAGTCCCGGCCGGGATTTCGCACGGCTCACGGCTGCGCTCCACCCGCAACGGCGAAGCCGGCGTCCGCGGAGGCGAAAAGGGCGACCTTTACATTGTGGTCCACATCAAGGAACACCCGATTTTTCAGCGTGAGGAGGATAACCTTCACTGCGAGGTGCCGATCTCCTTCACTACAGCTGCGCTCGGCGGCGAAGTGCCGGTGCCGACCTTGGAAGGGAAGGCCAGCCTCAAGGTGCCGCCCGGCACGCAGAGCGGGCAAAGCTTCCGGCTCCGCGGCAAGGGCGTGGGCCACGTTGACAGCCGCGAGCGCGGCGACCTCTTCGCCCGCCTGCTCGTGGAGGTGCCAAGCCGCCTGAACAACGAGCAACGGCAAAAGCTGGAGGAATTCGCCGCGCTCTGCGGCGAGGACAACAGCCCGCTGCACAAAAGCTTCTTCGAGCGCGCCCGCGAATTCTTTCGTTAATTGTAGGGCGGGCCTACAATTGACCTGATGCATCGCTTTTATCTTTCGCCTGTGGAGTGGCCGTCCGCCGCGCTGACCGGTTCCGAGGCGCACCATGCGCGCAGCGTGCTGCGCCTGCAGCCCGCCGATCGCGTTGTGCTCTTTGATGGGCACGGGCGCGAAGCCACGGCCGAGATCACTGTGCTTGGTTCCGGCGCGGTGCAGTTGCGCATCCTGCACGAGGCAGTCACTCCGCCGCTGCGCGCCCGTATCACCCTCGCCCAAGCCATCCCGAAGGGAAAAAACATGGACCTGATCGTGCAAAAAGCGGTCGAGATCGGCGCAGCCGAAATTTATCCGCTGCTTTCCGCACGCACCGTGGTGCAGCTTGACCCCGAGAGCGCCGCGCAGAAACAGGCGAAGTGGCAAACCGTCGCGCTGGAGGCCGCCAAGCAGTGCGGACAGAACTGGCTCCCGCAGGTGCACCGTCCGTGCACGCCTAACGAATTTTTTCGCGACCTCGATGTAGCCGGGGACGTGTCGCCCGCCACCGGCAGCGGCTCGCGCCCGGGAGCCAGTGCCCTCGCCGCCGCAGAAGTGCCTGCCGAGGGTTCGCCCCAGCGCCCGACACGGACGTCGCTACACTTTGACCTGCGGCTGATCGGCTCGCTCCAGCCGGGGGCGCAACACCTGAAAACGATCCTGGCCGACTACGCCCACGGGCACGACGGAGCGCGCCCGGAGCGGGTGCTTATGACGATCGGGCCGGAAGGCGATTTCACCCCGGCGGAGATCGGGCTGGCCCGCTCGCACGGCTGCGCGCCGCTCACCCTCGGCCCGATCATCCTGCGGGTCGAAACAGCCGCGATCTACTGCCTGAGCATCCTCTCTTACGAGTTGCTCGGCGAACGTTAGGCGCGCCCGCCGGGAAGAAAAACCAGCGCCCTCAGGCGCGCGAAGCGCTGCCTGCGACAGGGCAATCCCACGCCGAGGAGCATGCAAATGGAGAACGCCACTCCGGAACTTATCGAGCGAAGCCGCCTCGCCGAAACTAACCTGCAATTAACGGCGCGATCTGCCGCCTTTGCGGGCGGTGGACCGGCTCTTGGTCTTGCTCGCCGACGCGCTCCGGGCGCGGCCCGAGGTTTTCGGCTTCGCGCGCCGGTGGGCGGAACTCTTGGCCGCCGCTTTTTTCGCTAGCGGCCGCTTTGATTTCGCGGGCCGAGTCGCTTTTACGGCGCGCTTCACTGCAGGAACATTCTTCACCGCTCTGGTCGCTGCTCGACCAGCCTGGGCCGCGGTGTTTTTGACCGCCTTGGGCAGAATCGGTTTTCCCTTGGCCGCTCGTCTCCCAAGCACTGCGCCGACGACTCCGCCGACAACGGCCCCGACCGGGCCCCCTACCGCGCCGACGACCGCGCCAGCCGCCGCGCCCGCGGTCGACTTCGAGATGGGTGGAATATCAATCTTCTCTTCGGTGCGTGAAGTAGCGGCGGAACTGGATGCTTTTTTAGACATATGGATGTGGATTAGTTTTTATCAGGACCGGGGCCGGTTCATCCGCCCCGCTTCCAGCACTAATTCGGCGCCGGACCGGTTCCTGGCTGGTTTCCTGCCTAACAAAAAAAGCGCCCCGGTTTCCCGAGGCGCTTTTGGTAAATTGTTTGTGCCGGTTTAGCGTCCGCGCCGTCCGCCGCCATCACGTCGGCCGCCACCGCCACCACCGCCGCCGTAGCCACCACCGCCACCGCCGCCGTAGCCGCCGCCACCACCGCCGTAGCCGCCACCGCCGCCGCCATAGCCGCCACCGCCACGTCCTCCGCCGCCGCCACCGCCACCTGGGCGGGCTTCGCGCGGGCGAGCTTCGTTCACGGTCAGGGGCCGGCCTTCGACAGTCTTGCCATTGAAGTCGGTGATTGCTTTTGCCGCATCAGCTTCCGAAGCCATCGTGACGAACGCAAAGCCGCGCGATTTCCCGGTAAACTTGTCCTGCATGAGTGTGACTTCCTGGACCGCGCCGGCTTGGGCGAAGAGGTCCTGGAGGTCCGTTTCGGTGGTGTTGAAGGAAAGATTTCCTACGTAGAGTTTGGTTCCCATCTGAGTTATTCTTGTTTGAAACGCTGCTCGGTCACTGTTCCCGCTTATCGGATTTCAAATCGCCACTGAATAACTCAACTGACAATCCACCAACGCCCGGAACGGCTATTTCTGGCGGCTATGTAAGGTAGGTCAAGGGGCAAAGCAAGCGGAATAAACGGCGGGAAAAACCGATCCGTCACCAGCTAAAAATTGGCCGAAGAACGAAGCCGATCCCGCACGGCAAAAGCGCGGGCAAGCCTATTTCCTCTTCCTCCGTGTCATCCGCTTGATACGCAGTTATGATTGCGCGGATGGCGCAGGAAAGAGGCAGACACGAAAAGGGAAGCGGGGCGCGTGTCGCGGTGGTCGCCGCGGGAGTGATCAGCCCGCTCGGCGCCGGGCTGGGCCCGACCCTGGCGGCGCTGCGCGAGGCGCGCGATTGCGTCTCGCCCGTGACCCGCTTCACGATCGAGCAATGCCGTTGCTCGACCGCCGGGCAGGTGGAAGACGAATGGCTGGAAGGCACCTTGCCTAACGACCGCAAAACGCGCCGGCTCCATCGCGCCTCGCGCATGATGATCGGCGCACTGGCCGAACTTGTGGCGCAGGCGCCCAATTTCCGCCCCGAGTTGACCGTGGTCGGGACGACGAGCGGCGGGATGAGTTTCGGCGAACAATATTACCGCACCCTGCAACAGATGGGCAAAGGCGCGAGTGGCGTAGCGGGTTGGATCGCCAATTACCCGCCGCAGAAACCGGCGGTCGACGCGCTCGAGGCCTGCGGTCTGACGTCGCCCTGCCAGGTGATCGCGAATGCCTGCGCTTCGGGCACAAATGCGATCGGTCACGCCTTCGAGTGTATCCGCTCAGGACGCTACGAGCGCGTCCTGACCGGCGGCTATGACGCGCTTTCCGAGCTGGTCTTTGTCGGGTTCGATTCGCTGCAGGCGGCCACGCCGGACAAATGCCGGCCATTTGACGGCGCGCGCAGCGGCCTGGTTCTGGGTGAAGGCGCGGCCCTGCTCGCGCTCGAAAATCTCGAGATGGCGCAGGCGCGCGGCACGGAAATCCTGGCGGAAATCAGCGGCTACGGCATTTCCACCGACAACCATCACCTGACTCAGCCGCACCCTTCGGGGATCGGCCCGCGCCAGGCGATGGAACGCGCGCTGCGGAGCGCGGGGCTGGAGCCGGACGCGATCGGTTACGTCAACGCCCACGGCACGGCGACCCCGTTCAACGATGCGGCGGAGGGCAAGGCGATCGCGGAGCTGCTCGGCCGTGTGCCGGTGAGCTCGACCAAGGGGATGATGGGACACTCGTTAGGCGCAGCCGGCGCGATCGAGGCGGTCCTCACCATCCTCGCACTCCGGAACGGTTTTCTGCCGGCCAACATCAACTTCCGGGTCTGCGACATCGGGCTCGATCTCGACATCGTGGCGAACGAAGTGCGCGCCACCCCGGCCGCGGCCGCGCTCTCTAATTCATTTGGCTTCGGCGGGACCAACGCGTCGATCGTAATCCAGAAGCTGGCCGCATGAGTTTGCGTCTGGCCGGCCTGGGATGGGTCACACCGCTGGGCCACGCACTCGATGAGGTGTGGGAGAAATTGCGCGCCGGGGCCGCGGCGGAAGCCGCCATGGCCGAAAGCTCGTTAGGCGATAGAGCCGGTCGTCGCATCTTCCCCGTAGCGCCGGCGGCAATTGCGGAAGCGGCCCGGCATCCGCGGCTCCGGCGCTCGAGCGCGATCTCGCGTTTTGCGGTGGTGGCCGGGCTCTCGGCGCTGCGCGACGCCGGGCTCGCGCTGGACGAAGCGAGCGCGGCGCGCACCGCGCTGGTTTTCGCGATCTCGAACGGCGGGGTCATTTACACCAAGCGCTTCTATCACGAGATCGTATATTCGGGCGCGGCGGCGGCGAGTCCCCTGCTCTTTCCCGAGACGGTCTTCAACGCGCCGGCCAGTCATCTCGCAGCCATCCTCGGCATTACCGGCGCGAGCTACACCCTGGTCGGCGACGGCGCGGTCGGCATCCTCGCCTTGAAGATGGCGGAAGACCTGATGGCGAACCCGGAGCTGGATCGCTGTCTCGTGGTCGGCGCGGAGGAAGCCGACTGGCTGCTCTGCGATGCCTATCGGAAATGGCGGCTACTGCGGGCCGAGCCGCCCATCGAGCCGTTCGCGGAGCCCGCCCGTGGCATGATCCTGAGCGAAGGCGCGGGCGCGCTCCTGCTCACGCGGGAGGGCGATCTCGCGCTGGAACAGATTCATCCGGGGGGCAATTTTGCCCGGCAGAACGAGCTCGTCCGGCAACTGGGCGCGATCTGCGCCGAGCTGCCGCACGAGGCGGATCTGGTGGTCGCAAGCGCGAACGGCACTTTCATTGACGCGGCCGAGCGCGCGGTGTTTGAGGAGCAGTTTCCCGCAGCGGCGGTTTACACGTCGAAACCCGCGCTCGGCGAGAGCGTCGCGGCGGGCGCGATCTGGCAGGTGATCTGCGCCGCGCAAGCCTTGCGCCGGCAGCAGCTGCCACCTCTGCTGAATGCTCCGGCGGATCTTGGCCTAACGACTGCGCAGGCGCCGGCGGGGAAGCCTTGGGAGCGGGCTCTCGTCACGACCTGCGGGTTGAACCAGCAGGTCGCCGCGCTCGCGCTGCAGGCGAATTCTTCTCTGTGATCCTTCCCTTCGCTGTAGAGGCGGCTGTGTCAGCCGCAGGGACTACGCGCCGCGGCAGATCTGCGTCGCGCGGTTGCGGGCGACACGCCCACTGCTACACCGGAGTTTTTGCTGCTAACGAATTGCTCTGCGAGCAGAAGGACTGGAACAGGAAGGCCGGGCTTTTAACTTTGCAACCGCTTCGCCGCACCGCTACCTTCGGCGTCCGCCATGCGTAAGCCGGCTATTTTGCTCTTTCTGCTGCTTTTTGCCGGTTCCGCGGCGGCGGCGGAGCTGGCTGGTCCGGGCTCCCTGCCGATCGAGATCAATTCAACCGGACAGACGACCTACGAGAACGGCATCGCCACCGCGCACGACAATGTCGCGATCCATTTCGGCGATACCGACATCTACTCCGACTACGCGCAGTACGACTCGGCCAAGCGCACAGTCGTGCTGAAGGGGCACGTGCGGATCTACCGCGGGAACACGTTCTATACCGGCGAGCGCGCAACTTATAACCTCGATACCAAGGCTATCAACGCGGTCCAGATGCAGACCGGAACCTATCCCTATCTCCTGAACGGAGAAACGGTCGAGAGCGAGTCGGACGATAAATACCTGGTGAAGAACGGCACTTTCACGACCCACGATTACGAAAAGCCAGATTTCCACCTTCGCGCGCAGACGGTCCAAATCTATCCCGACAACCGGGTCGTGCTGAAGAACGTGACATCGTACATTGGCCAGACCCCGGTTTTCTGGTGGCCGTATCTCTACCAGTCGCTCGACCGGTCGTTCAGTTACTCGATTGCGCCCGCCTACCTCAGCTCGTGGGGACCGTCGCTTCTCGGCCAGATCACCTTCCCGATCGGGGAAAAAATCACCGGCACGGTGAAGCTCGACTATCGCAGCCGGCGCGGCGAAGCAATCGGGTTCGATTCCGAAATCCGATACGGAAAGGACGACAAGAGCCGGGCCCAGCTCACCTCTTATTTTTTGCAGGATCAAAACCCCGATCTGAACCGGACCTCGCTCCCGCGCAAAGGGACCCCGACAAGCCGCTACAAAGTATCGCTCCAAAATCGCACCCACATCATCGAAGGGCTCGATTTCACCGCCGATCTCACAAAGCTGAGCGACCAATATGTCTTGCAGGACTTTTTCCCGACCGAGTTCCGGACCAACCCGGAGCCGGACAATGTCCTCGCCCTGACGAAGACGAGCTCCTGGTACACCCTGACCGCCTACGGCCGTTTCGGACTCAATACGTTTTTTGAAACGACCGAGCGCCTCCCGGAACTGGCGTTCGACATCAAGCGCAATGGAATTTTCGGCGGCCCGATCTACTACGAGGGCAGTACGACACTGGGCGAGCTGCGCCGGGATTTTCCCGCCGGCTCGATCTACCAGGATTACGACGCTTTCCGGATCGATTCCTTCCATCAGCTGACCTACCCGAACACCTACTTCGGATTTCTCTCGATCGTGCCGCGGGTCGGTTTTCGCGAGACCTACTACAGCGAGACGCAAATCCTCAACCCCTCGCTCTTTCCTCCAATGGGGAATCCATTTGGCGCGGAATTCCCGCTGCCCAACCCCGAAACCGGAGTGTCGAGCCCGCTGACTGGCTCGGTCTGGCGCTCGATTTTCAATACCGGCGTCGAAGGCTCATTCAAGGTCTCGCGCGAATGGGAAGGAGCGCAGAACCGCGCCCTCGGGCTCGATGGGCTGCGCCACATCATTCAGCCCTTCTTCGATTTCTCCTACGTCTCCACCCCGAACGTCGACCCGTTGACGATCCTCCAGTTCGACCGCGTCCAGCCTTCGACCAAGCTCAACCCGATCGATTTCCCGCAATACACCTCGATTGACTCGCTCGATAAGTGGTCGATCGCACGCCTTGGTGTGCGGAATCGCTTTCAGACCCGGCGCGACGATCTGACCGTGAGCTGGCTCGAGCTGGAAACCTACGTCGACGTCAACTTCGACAATCCCTTCGACAACTCGCAATACTCGAACGTCTTCAACACTCTCACCTTCACTCCCGTGCCTTGGGCGACCCTCGTCGTCGAGTCGCAGGTCCCGCTCCTCGACCCGGGTTTCACCGAGGTGAATACGAGCATCAATTTCAAGCCGACGGCCAACACTCAGCTCACCTTGTCTCATCGTTACCTGAACAATAATCCCTACTTTCTCAACAGCAGCCTCTTCACCCTCGGCGGTTACTACCGGATCAACGACAACTGGGGCGTCGCCTTTCTCGAACAATACGAGGCCAACACCAACATCGTGGAGCAGCAGCGCTACTCGGTTTACCGCGACCTGACCAGCTGGGTCGCGTCGTTAGGCGCGATCGTCCGCAACAACGGCGGAGTCAAGGAATACGGCGTCCTTCTCACTTTCACCCTGAAGGCATTTCCGAAGTTCGGACTCGACCTGAACTTCGACCCGGCCGGGACGAATCAAACGCAGTGAGCAAATTGCTGAATTCTGATCTCTAATTGATCCCCTTCAGCAGCTTTTCGGCAGAGTCCTCCAATCAACAGGCAGCAATCACAAATCAGCATTTCTCATGGATCTCTCGATTATTGGCTCCGGTTATGTCGGTCTGGTGACCGGCGCTTGTTTCGCCGACGTCGGTCATAACGTGATTTGCGTCGATAACGACCTCCGCAAAGTGGAGTCGCTGCGGCAGGGCAAAGTGCCGATCTACGAGCCGGGGCTGGAGGAACTGGTCCAGCGCAATGTTTCCGCACAGCGGCTCCGGTTCACCGACAGCATCAAGGACGGGGTCGATAATGCGCAGGTCGTTTTCATCGCCGTGCCGACGCCGCAGGATGCCGATGGCAGCGTCGACCTTAGTTTTATCGAGAAGGTCGCGCGCGAGATCGCCGGGGTGCTGACCGATTACCGGGTCATCGTCGACAAGAGCACCGTGCCCGTGAAAACAGGCGAGAAGGTGGCCGAATCGATCAAGCGCTACAACAAGCATGGGGCCGAGTTCGATGTCGTGAGCAACCCGGAATTCCTCCGCGAAGGGTGCGCCGTGGCCGACCTGATGAAACCGGATCGCATCGTTATTGGGGCCTCGAGCGAGCGCGCGGTCGACCTGATGAAAAAACTCTACGAACCGTTCATGGCGCCGATCCTCGTGACCGATATCAACAGCGCGGAGTTGATCAAACACGCCGCGAACTCGTTTCTCGCGCTCAAGATTTCCTACATCAACGCCGTCTCCGCGATCTGCGAAGCGAGCGGGGCCGACGTGGAAAAAGTGGCCGACGGGATCGGAATGGATCGCCGGATCGGGCGGAATTTTCTCAACGCCGGGATCGGCTATGGCGGCTCCTGTTTCCCGAAGGACATCGCCGCCTTCATCACGATCAGCGAACAGCTCGGGG
>JBDTOL010000028.1:0-26528 GCA_039933235.1 Spartobacteria bacterium
CTGCGAAATTGAAGGAAGTAATTCCCAGCCAGCTCTACCAGGTTGCGATCCAGGCCGCCATTGGTGGGAAAATCATCGCGCGAGAAAGCGTCAGCGCGCTACGCAAGGATGTCACCGCCAAATGCTACGGCGGCGACATCACGCGCAAACGCAAGCTGCTCGAGAAGCAGAAAGAGGGTAAGAAACGGATGAAGAGCATCGGCAAGATCAACATCCCGCAGGAAGCTTTCATCCAGGTCCTGAAGTCTTCGCAGTGACGCGATGGACTTGGAACCAAGGATCGTGAATCGAGCTACGGGGTCATCCGATTCACGATTCTCGGTCTACGATTCACGATCCTCTTTGCAAAACCCGTTCCTCAGCTAGCGTTTCGCCTTCATGTTCGAGCCGCGCTACATCAAGCACAGTCACCTCCTGGTCCGCCATGCGGAGAAGCTGATCCGCTATCGGCGCGATCGACTGAGCGACTCGGCGATCGCGGAGCTGCGCGCGCAGATCGAGAAAGTGCGGATCGCGATGAAGGCGCGTGACAGCCGCACCACGCACGAGGAATCGGAGCGGCTCGACACCCTCCTCACCGCCCACACCCCGCCGCATCGGCACTCCGTCTGGCAGGAGAATATCGAGGTCATCCTGGTCGCAATCGTCGTTGCCATCGGCATCCGCTCCTACTTCATCCAGCCCTTCAAAATCCCGACCGGCTCGATGCAGCCGACCCTCAACGGCATCATCGGGCATCCGACCGCCGTGGCCGCGCCTAATTTCTTCAAGCAGGTCATCGATTTCGTCGTTCTCGGGCGCAACTACATCGACGTCGTCTCCGGCGCCGAAAACACCGTTCTCGATGTGACGCCGCGGAAGATGTTTTTCTTCTTCACCCTCTCGCGCATCACCTGCGACCGTCAATCGTTCAGCGTCTACGCGCCGCCGGAGATCCTCCGGCAGGATTTCCAGGTCATGCCCGGCAACGTTTACCATCCCGGCCAGGTCATTGCGCGGGGCGCGGTCGACACCGGTGATCAGGTCTTCGTCGATAAGTTCAGTTACAATTTCATCCATCCACGCCGGGGCGACGTCTTCGTCTTTCGCACCAATCACATTCTTGGCATCAGGGAAGACCCCGAAGCGGGTGCGCCCTTTTACATCAAGCGGCTGACCGGCACCCCGGGCGACGAGCTGAGAATCGATCCGCCCAAGCTCTATGTGAACGGAGAGCTGGCCAAAAGCTTCGGGATTCGCCGGGTCATGTCGGCGCAGGAACCGTATCGTGGTTATGCACAGGGGCAGGCGCTGCTCGGCACGCCCGAGCGCACCTTTGTCATTCCGCAGCATCGCTATTTCGCGATGGGCGACAACAGCTACAACAGCTACGACAGCCGCTACTGGGGGCCGGTACCGGAGGAAAATGTGGTCGGGCGCGGGCTCTTCGTCTACTGGCCGTTCACTCGGCATTGGGGTTTCATTCGTTAGGGACGATGCCGGAGTAGGGGAGTAATGGGATCATCCGGCACTCCCTTGATCGCACTGTCAGTGCACCCTGTTCTCCTCCCGCTGGCCGGCCTCCTCTTCGGTTACCTCCTCGTCATGCTGACCAACCCGGTGCGGGTCGCGCTGCGGGATGGGTTTCGCTGCGTCCTGCGCTACAAACGCCTCTGGCTCCTCTTCGCGCTGCTCGCGCTCGCCTATTCCGCATTTCAATTCGTCGTTTTCACGCCACTACAATCCGAAGCCGATTTACGCGTCGAGCAGTTCGCCTTCTGGAGATCGTGGCATTGGCCGCTCTTCTCCCAGGTCTGGCGCGAGAGCCTGCTCCATACCGCCGAATCGGTCGCGGGCGTCTTTGACGCCGCCGCGACGACCTTCCCGCTCTCGGTCGTGGCCGCGCTCCTCCTCATCGTGAACTGGCGCGGACTCCACCGCAGCCTGATCGGGGCGTTGCGCAAGCAATTCGGCGTCTGGGGTTGGCTGATCTACCTCGGCATCTTGCTCAGTGCGCTCGTCTCGCTGCTCAAGCCGCTGATCTATTGGCAACTGCCGGGTCGCGCCAATTTTGTCGCTTCAGAGCACCTGCTCCAGACATCGGCTGCGGTCGATACGGTGGCTTTCATTTTCGAATATCTCTGCGCCGTTTACCTGCAGGTCTATCTCATCGCGGTCAGCCTGGCCTGGATCAAGGGACTCCATTTCCGCGAGGGCGAGTTGCTGCGTTTTGCCATGCGCCGGTTCAGCTTCGTCATGAAATGGCTCGGGCTGGTCCTGCTCGTGAGCACGCTTCTGCTCCGGCTCCCGCTCCTCGTGGCTTACTTTCGCGAGGTGCCGGGCGTGCTCGATTATCTGCCGATTGGCCGTTGCATAATGGCGGGGCTTCTCCTTTGCTTTGCCACGATGCAGATCTCGCTCGTCCTGCATAACGAGAGCCTGCGCGAGGCTTTCCGGGCGCACGGGCAATTCCTGCGCCGTCATGCCTATCGCTTCGCCTGGTTCCTCATCCTTTGCGCGCTGCATTTCTGGTTCCTCGCGCTTGCCGACACCGTCATTCGCGCGGCGGCGACGGAGCGACTCCTGGCGCTTCTGCTCTGGAAAATTTTCTATGTTCTCTGGCGCGCGTTCGTCACCGGCTGGCTGCTCGCGAGCTGGGTCGCGCTTTTCCGCCAGTGCGAGATCGGCCGGGCCAACCGGGAAACCTGGATCCGCTATTAGCGCCATGTCGAGCGAAGCTGTCAGCGCCCAGGAAATTACCCGCGCGAGCCAGTCTAATCTTGCCTTCGCCTTTATCTCGTTAGGCCGAGAACAGCGGCGCGACATCACGATTTTCTATGCCTTCTGCCGCCTGATCGATGATATCGCGGACTCGACCGACCTGCCGGCGGACGAGAAAGCGCGCCAGTTGCGGGATTGGCGGCAATCGCTCCATCGTCCGCTCACGCCGGAGCCGCTGCTCGCGTCCGAGGTGCGCGGATTGATGTCCCGCTACGCGATCACGCCGGCCATGCTGGAGGAGATCATCGATGGGGTGGAAATGGATCTCACCATCTCGCGCTATCAAACCCTCGCGGCTCTTCGCGAATATTGTTATCACGTCGCCAGCGCGGTCGGCCTCGTCAGTATCGAGATCTTCGGCTACCGCAACCCAGCCTGCCGCGAATACGCGATCGAGCTCGGCCTTGCCCTGCAGGTGACCAACATCCTGCGCGATGTGGAAAAGGATCGGGCCAATGGCCGGATCTATCTGCCCGCCGAAGACATGGCGCGTTTCGATTATGGCGAGGCCGACCTTGCTGCCCGGACCTACGACGATCGATTCGTCAGCCTGATGCAGTTCGAGGCCGACCGCGCGCACGCTTATTTCCGCAACGCCGCCGCACTTCTTCCGCGGGAAGATCGCCGTGCGATGGTGAGCGCCCAGATCATGGGCTCGATTTATCATGCTCTCCTGCGGCAGATGGAGCGGGACCGCTTCCAGGTCTTCCGGCGGCACTACCGGCTGAGCAAACCGGCCAAGCTTTGGCACGTAGGACGCCATTTCCTCCAGCTGGTTTGAATAGAGCATGCTGACATCCGTCTGATGCTTAACGTTCGATTACCAAGAGTTATGAAGAAATATTTTATCCCAGCGATCTCGGCCGCCCTCCTTCTGTCCATGGGACTCACCTCCTGTGAAACCCCCGCCGGCCAGGGAGCAGGTTTCGGCGCCGTGACCGGTGCAGCCGCCGGTGCGCTCATCGGTGGTGCGGCTACCGGCCGCGGGCAAGGGGCCGCAATCGGGGCGGGGGCCGGTGCGCTGGCGGGCGCGTTGATCGGGGCATCGATTGCCGAGGACCAGGCGCGCTACTATCATGCGCCTCCCGGCGGCTATCCCTATGCGCAACGGACCGGAACGCAGGGCTACGTCTACAGCCCCTACGGCCGGCATAACGTCATTGATGTGCGCGGTGTGCCGCCCGGTGCGCTCGTCCGCGACCCATCGACCGGCGGTATCTTCCGCAAGCCCTAACGGCTAACGAATTCAGCGCGGGCTGATCTCACGAAGGTGGGTCAGTCCGTTTTCTTTTGCAGGGCGTCGACGATTTTCTGCGTCGCCTCGTCCATTCGCACCAGTTCCGGCCAGCCGCGGTGATAGCCTTCGCCCGGCAGCTTGCGGGTGGCGTCGAAGCCCATGTGCGAGCCGACATTCTGGACGGAGGGCGCGTGGTCGAGTGAATCGCTCGGGTTGGTGATCACCGTGCTGTCGCGCTTCGGGTCGGTATTGGCGCAGAGGCGGAAGAGGACCTCGCTCGTGTTGTGCACGTCGCAATCCTCATCCACCACCACGATGTATTTGCTGAACATCATCTGCCCCATGCCCCAAAGGCCATGCATCACTTTGAAGGCCTGGTAGGCGTATTGCTTGCGGATGCTGACAAAGACGAGGTTGTGGAAAACGCCCTCGGCCGGCAACGCCATATCGACCAGTTCGGGAAAGTTCATTTTGAAGACAGGAAGAAAAGTGCGCACGCTGGCCGAGCCGAGGTAGAAATCCTCCATCGGCGGAATCCCAACGATCGTGCTTGGGTAAACCGACTCCCGCCGATGGGTGATCGCGGTCAGATGAAAGACCGGGTAGTCCTCGACTGCGGTGTAAAAACCGGTGTGATCGCCAAAGGGGCCTTCCGGCCGCGTCTCGCCCGGCTGGACGTACCCTTCGAGCACGAAATCGACGTCAGCCGGCACTTCCAGGTCGTTCGTCAGGCATTTGACCAGTTCGACTGATTTCTTGCGCACGAAACCGGCGAAGAGAATCTCGTCGAGCCCATCTGGGAGCGGAGCGGTGGCGGCGAAAGTGTAGGCCGGATCCCCTCCGAGCGTGACCGCGACCGGCATCCGCTCGTTGCGCTCGTAATAGAGTTTGCCGTGGCGCGCGCCGACCTTGTGCACCTGCCAATGCATCCCGCTCGTTGCGCCGTCATAGACCTGCATCCGGTACATCCCGAGATTGCGCGCGCCCGTCTCCGGGTCGCGCGTGTGCACGTTAGGCAGGGTGATAAAGCGTCCGCCGTCCTTCGGCCAGCATTTGAGAACTGGGAGATCGTGAAGCGTGAAGCGTGAATCGTGATTCGTCTCTTCAAACCGGTGCACCACTTCCTGGCAGGCCGCGCTCTTGACCCGCTTCGGCCGCGCGTGGAGCAGGTTGATCCCCTGCTTTAGTAGCCCCCAACCTTCGCGCAGATCGGTCGGCGGTTTCGCCTTGAGGATGAGCTGAATCTCCTGTGCGAGGTCGCCGATGCTCTCGATCTGAAGCGCCAGCGCCATCCGTTTCTCGGAGCCCATCGTGTTGATCGCGACGGGAAATTTCGAAACTTTCCCCTCAATCAGCGGTTGCTCGAAAAGCAGCGCCTTGCCTCCCTGCGGCGATTTCATCTCGCGATCGGCCCACTCTGCGATGGCGAGCTCGGTCGCGACCGGGACGGAGATGCGTTTCAGTTCGCCGGCTTTTTCCAGCGCGTCGAGGAATTGCGAAAAAGAAGCGTACGCCATCGGGATTGCCTAACCGCTTCTTTACCTCGCTTTCGGCGCGGTCGCCAGTCGCGCTCGCACTCGCGTCAGCGCCCCGTTTGCCCGGAGAACCCCCGCACATCGGTCAGGGTCGAATCGCCGCTCTCGTCGATGTCGCGGATGACACTAAAACTGCCGTCGGTTTCCAGCACAACCGCGCCGGCCTGAGCGACGCTGCCCAGGCCCTGCATGCGAAGCGCGGCGCGAATTTCTCCTTCGGTGACGCGGGACGAGCGCATTGCCTCTGGCTGTAATTGGCCTCGGTAGAGCAGGAGAGCGGGCCGTGCCTTGACCAGGTTGGAGACGGGACGGAAACGGACGGATAACCAGGTGACGATGAACTGCAGGGCGACGAGGAGAAAGAGAGCGGCCAGCCCTTGCGCGAGAGTCGTTGTCTTGGAGAGCACCAGCGTGGCGAGGGTCGAGCCGAGCGCGATCGTCACGACGTAGTCGAAGGCGTTCCATTTTGAGAGCGTCCGTTTTCCGCAGACCCGCAGGACTCCGATGAGCGCGATGTAGCCGAGCGAACCGGCGATGAGGGTGCGCGCAATCGACGCCCAGCCATCAAAAAACATGCTACTCATGGTTGCCTGTCGCGGGTGCGCCGAGGGGCGCCAGAATCCGATGCTAGTCCCACTTCTCGCGGAATGAGCTGGCGCCCTGCCGGGAGAGCGCGCGAATTACTCCGACCAGCGCCCCCGTCAAGACCCCCCACGTAAGCGCCTGGGACCAGTTCGTATCTTCGGAGTGCGGGTTCAGCGGCGGTTCGCTGTCGGTCGTCGTGCGCCAGCCTGACTTCAATAAATTGCGGCCGAACGAGGCACCCGCGATCACCGCGACGAAAGTGAAGGCGGCCCATGCATTATCCTGCGTCAGGACCTCGTTACGGATGCGGGTGAGAGTTTCCATGATCGTGATTCCTTATAATTGCAACGCAGCAGGAGCAGGAACTGGTTCGGAGAAATTTTGCCGCGCTTACTATTACCTCGGCAGCGCGACCCAACCTCGACTGGAGTAGTCGCTCAGCGTGAGCAGGAGCATCAGCCAGAGGCAGTTTGTCCAGTAGAATCGGGGTGAATAATCTTGTCCATCAGCGGTGCCCGGCCAGATAGAGGAGGGGGAAAAGGAAAACCCAGACGATACTGACGAAGTGCCTGTAGAGTCCGGTGATCTCGACCGGCATGTAGTTGCCTTGCTCGAAGTGCCCGCGCCAGGCGAGCACGGCCAGGACGAGCAGGATGATCGATCCCGACTGTGACATGGATGGCGTGCAGCCGGTCATGACGAAGTAGAGCCAAAAAAAGATTTCGGCATGGCCGGGATGGCTTCGTGCCAGCGGAAACCGCTGCCCGGCACCAAGTGATCGACGAAGTCCTTATGATATTCGAGGCCCTTGACCGCCATGAAGAAAATCCCGAGGAAAGCGGTGGCGAGGAGGAGCCAGACGAGATGTCTGCGGCGCAGAGCTGCGCGGCGCGCACTGCCAGCGCCATCAGCGTACTGCTAAAAAGGAGGATGGCAGTGGTAGCTCCGCCGAGGATCACCTGCGTGTGCCGGCTGGCCGCGGTGAAAGTTTCCGGAAAGGGATAACGATAAACGGTTTAGCTGAGAAAAAGGCCGCCGAAGAAAAGTACTTCGGTCGCGAGGAAAATCTACATTCCAAGCTTGGCGGCGGCGTTCTGCTGCTCGATGTCGTCGAATTGCTCGGCCAATGGATTATGGGCGGCGGCTTCGCTCATCGTCTCAAGACTTCATCGCACCTGCGCCTGGAACTGCGAGCCCGAGGCTTTCCAGAGGACAGCTTTTTGTAGCGAAAGCCTGCGCGATCGGTTGCTGCCTCCTGCTTGTCCGATCAGATCCGTCGCCCCGATGCGCGGGCAACTGTGCCCTCGGCTTTCGCGCCCGGCTCCGGCATCGGCTCCGTTTCATGAATCCGGCTGTAATCCACGCTGAGCCGGTTTTCCCCGAGCTCCGTGTAAACTTCGACGAAACGCTCACCAAAACGCACCTCGCGCCAGGAATAGCCGTACTGGCTTTGCACTGCCGCGGGGATGACCGTTTCGATGCAGACGACCGATGCCATCAGGCGTGTTTCGGAGCGCTCTAATTCCGCCGCGCTCACTCCGTGAAGGGGACTTTCTTCATCAATCGTGTGCCGCAACGTCAGGACGGCCGGGAACATGATCAGCCGGTCGAAATGCAACTTGAGCGTGTAGAACCGCCTGACGATTTCATTTTCCGCAACCGGTTCATCGCGATGCAGCATGAGCCGGAATTCGGCCTCGACCATCGAATGATGGCGCAGGTTCGCCACGCGCAGCATGAGCGTGGGCTTCCCATCAAAGGGTGCAACGACGAGTGAATCGCTGAAGAGGATACGCGCGGTGGGCCGGGAGAACCGGACGAAGATCAAACCAGTCATGACCGCCAGCCAAAACATCCCGATGATAATCTCGATCGTGGCGACGATGTGACCGTAAAGGGTTTGGGGAAACATGTGGCCGTAACCCACCGTCGCGAGCGTTTCTGCGCTGAAGAAGAACGCGCCGAGGAACGAGCCCGGCACCATCTCGGCGATACACGGCCCGCCGATGGCGTAGAGGATGGCGAAAATCAGGTTGAGGACGAGATACACGCCTAGGATGAGGAGGGCGAAACGCGGCCAGGTAAGGGAAAGAACCCAGTGGTAGACATCACGCCACTCCTGTCCGCCGGTATTGACCTGGAGGAACTCGAGCTGGCCTACCCGCATGGAGATCGGACGCGATTTTCTTTTCACGGGGAGTGAGGTGGGTATTGGAGGGACGGGCGCTGTCCTGTCCGTGTCTCTGCGCCGGGTCGTTCAGCGCAGGACGATTTCCGGAAGAAACACGGACGGGACGGCGCCCGTTCCTCCAGGCTGGAAATCAACCGGTGCATGAGATGGTCTTGGGAATTGCAGCGCGGGTTATCTCGCCGGCGAAGTCACCCGTTATTCTTCGCTCAGATAGTAATCCACGGTCCCGTTGTCCGCGCGCAGGAGCGTTCTTTCCGGAGAGCGCACGAGCCATTTGCGGCTGTCGGGATAATAGCAGGATTCTCCGAGCGGGTTATCCGCGACGACGTAGATCACGAGGTCATCGGTGCTGTCGTTAGTGAGTTGATGCGGCTCCCCCGGCCCATAAATGAAAGCGTCGCCCGCCACGATCGGAGTCCGCCCGCTTTCATCGCGAGCGACGCCCCGGCCCGAGATGACATGGTAGAACTCCCACTGCGCGGCGTGCGAGTGATAGGGGTATGGGGTCTGCTCGGGGGCGAGCCGCAGAATCTCAACCGCAAATGGATGCCGGGCCCGTGCTTCGGCGCCCTGCGGATCCCAGCCCAGCGCCTCGGAGAGGTCTATGCCGGCGCCGCCAAACTTCGCCTTCGGCGAAGACCACGAATATTCCTTCAGTTCGTGCGCGTTAATTTTTCTCATCAGCCGGGCGCCTCGCCAACGGGACGGGCGCTGCCCTCACGAAAGCTCTCTTCTTCGGAATGTCGAGCCCGAAGCGGCCGCGCGTGGTCGCTGCAATGCAGTCGCTCTTCTTTTGGTAGCCGCCCTAATGATCTTTGTTGGATCGCCGCCGCTTCATTACACGACGATTAATGGAGGCTTACATTTCCCGGCGGAAGCGTCTCAGGTCTTGCCTAACGACTTTTGAACGAGCTAGTCTTGTCTTAAGCAAGAGCGCTCGATCACCGTGCTTCCTCGCCCCGACTTCGATTGTGCGCGATCGCGGGTTTCGCAGTTTCAAAAATATTTATGGAAAAAATCGATGTACTCATCATCGGAGGCGGTCCGGGCGGCTCCGCCTCAGCCATGTTCCTTCTCCGCGAAGGAATCACTCCGGTTATTCTCGAACAGGAAGAATTTCCGCGTTTTCACATCGGCGAATCCCTCACCGGCGAAGCGGCCCAGGTGCTGCGCCGGCTCGGGCTTGAAGACAAGATGAACGAGCTGGGTCACCCGGTGAAACATGGGGTGCGCGTCTACGGGACGAACGCGACCAACAGTTGGTTTGTGAAAGTGTCCTCGCGCGACCAGGATTGGAAGCTTTCCGATTCCACCACCTGGCAGGTGCGCCGAAGTGAGTTTGACCACATGATGCTGCAGGAAGCGCAGGCGCGCGGCGCCAAGCTCATGCGCGGCACCGCCACGAAGGCGCTGAAGAACGATGACGGCTCGCTTCGCGGGATCATGGTGCGGCGGCCCGACGGCACGGAGGAGGAAATCGAGACGAAGATGGTGCTCGATTGTTCCGGGCAGGCCTCCTTTCTCGCCAACCAGAAGGTTACCGGGCCGAAATACATGGGGAGCTACGACAAGCAGGTCGCCTTCTTCTCCCATGTACGCGGAGCGATTCGCGATACCGGCACCTCGGGGGAACTTGCCCCGGACAACACCCACATTTTTTACCACAAGAAATTCCACTGGTCGTGGTTCATCCCGGTTGACGATGAGATCATGAGCGTCGGGATGGTCACGCCCCGGGCCAAATTCCTCGAGAAAAAGCAGACGCCCGAGGAGTATTACCGCAGCGAGCTGTTCAACATCAACCCGGAGATCGGCCGACGGCTGCCCAAGCTCGACCTCGTCGAGAAGGTGCACGTGATTCCGAACTACTCCTACCAGGTGCGGGGTTTCTGCGGGAAAGGCTTCATCTGCGTCGGCGATGCGCACCGGTTCATCGACCCGATCTTTTCCTTCGGTCTCACCGTGACGATGCGCGAAGCGGAATTCGCCGCGCCATTCGTGCGGCAATATCTCGAGGGCAAACTGGACGAGAAAGAGAACCCTTTCGCGGAGCACCAGATGATGTGTGAGCAGGGCATCGATAATCTCGAGGACATGATCGATCTCTTCTGGGAGCAGCCATTCGCTTTCTCCACCTTCGTCCATTTCCGCTACACCGATCAGATGACGGATGCCTTTGCCGGCCGGATCTATCCCTCCGAGCATCAGCCGTCGACCTCGATCATGTCCTTCCGGAAACTGCTCAAGCGCACCCGCGAGTACGAGGCCGATGATTACTCGATTCCGATCGGCTCGCGTTACCATTCGGAACGGGCGCCGCTCTGGGAGCCGGATTCACCGGTCACTGGGACGGAGGAATGGGTCGCGCGGGGCCGCGGCAGGCGCGAAGAGCCGGTCGAGGCGTAAAAGCTGGAGGGCACCGCGCCGTCGGTGCTTTGGCGAGCAGGAAGCGTTGCGCCGCGCCGCGGCATTTCTGCTCGCCAAGCGCGACGGCTGCATTTACATAGTCGCGCCATGCCCGCGCCTTCTCGCAAGCAACCCGTCACCGTCGTTACCGGCGGGGCAGGGTTTCTCGGCTCGCACCTGACCGATCGCCTGCTCGCGGAGGGTCATCGCGTGATCGCGATCGACAACCTCATCACCGGCCACCTGACGAACATCGAGCATCTCGCCGGGAACGAGAACTACCGCTTCATCAAACAGGATGTGACGCAGTATTTGTTCGTGCCGGACGAGATCGATTACGTCTTCCATTTCGCCTCGCCGGCCAGCCCGATCGATTACCTCGAGCTGCCGATCCCCACCCTCAAGGTCGGCGCGCTCGGCACCCATAACACGCTCGGCCTGGCCAAGGCGAAGAAGGCGACTTTCCTGCTCGCCTCCACCTCCGAGTGCTACGGCGATCCGCTCGTCCATCCGCAGAAGGAAGATTATTGGGGCAACGTGAACCCGATCGGCCCGCGCGGCGTTTACGACGAGGCGAAGCGTTTTGCCGAGGCGATGACGATGGCCTATCACCGCTTCCACGGGATCGACACGAAGATCGTGCGCATCTTCAACACCTACGGCCCGCGCATGCGGCTGCGCGACGGGCGAGTTGTCCCGGCCTTCATCGGCCAGGCTCTCTCCGGCGCGCCGCTTACGATTTTCGGCGATGGCTCGCAGACCCGCTCCTTTTGTTATGTGTCCGATTTGATCGACGGAATTTTCCGGCTCTCGCAGTCGGATTTCCACGAGCCGGTCAACATCGGCAACCCGCGCGAGATGACGATCAAGCAATTCGCCGAGGAGATCATCCGGATCACGGGAACGAGATCGGGGATCGAGTATAAGCCTTTGCCGGTGGACGATCCGAAGGTGCGCCAGCCCGATATCGGGCGGGCGAAGGAAGTCCTGGGATGGGAACCGAAGGTGGAATTCGAGGAAGGCATTGTCCGGACGATCCATTACTTCCGCCAGTGGCTCGAGCGCGCCGAGCAGCGCTAAGGGCGCCTGCAGCCTGTAGCCGCTTCGCTGTGCGAAGCGCGGGTGATGACCCCGCCATGGAATTCCAGCGTCCGTCCCACGTCGCCCACGGGGCGACGGCTACAGCGCAAAATGCTCGCTTTCCGTGCGCGGTTCGTCTGAAATACCGAATTCATGCCCCCGAAAATTGTCCTAACGATCTTCCTGGCGGCCCTGGCCGGCAGCGCGGCCGCACAGAATCGCGGCGCCGATTTCCAGCTCACGAAGATCACGCGCAATCTGATTTCCGCGCCGGAATTCAATTACAGCGGGGCGGAAACCTATCGCATCAACTCGCGGGATCGCTGGCTCGAGGTGGAAGTGGAATTTGTCGCGGCGCCAGAATTCACGGATGAGCTGACGCTCAAGTATTTCATTCTGATCAACGGCAAACTCCTCACCGGCGAAGTGACCCACGTAAACATCCTGCCTGGCAAAGAGCTGCGCTCGGTCATGTATGTGCCGCCGCGAGCGCTCGCGCACATCATGGGCAACCGGCCGCTCACCGCCAACACGGTGGAGAACGTGGCGGTGGAGGTGGTGCAGCAGGGCGCGGTGAAAGATGAGCTGAGCCTGGCCCGGGGCCGGCCGCAATGGTTTGCCGGGCTCCCGGCAGTGAGCGGCCTGGCCCTGAACAAGAACGAAACCCCCTTCGCGCCGCTCTACTGGGATCGCTACGAGCAGATCAAGCCGGCGGGCCGGTAAGCGCAGCACTCCATGGCGGCTGTTTCTCGAATCGTTAGCCTCAATCTTGGCTCACAGACGTTAGGCCTGGCCGAATTCCAGGCCCAGCCTAACGGCGGCCTCGTTCTCTCGGGCTATCGTTTACGCGAGATCCCGGCTGATCCCTCGGCTGAGAATGACCGTAACCGTCAGATCAATGAGGCGCTCCCCGCCATGATGCGCGAGCTCGGGATCAAGGGCCGGCCGGTCGATTACGCCGTCTCCGGCCAGTCGGTCTTTGCCCGCTTCGTCCGGTTGCCTTCGGTCGACCAGGATAAAATCGACCGCATCATCACTTTCGAGGCGCAGCAGAACGTTCCTTTCCCGATCGAAGAAGTGGTCTGGGATTACCAGCTCGTCGGGACCGATGAGGTGGACAAAATCGAAGTCGTCCTCGTCGCGATTAAGGCCGACCTCCTGGAAGGAATCAACGCCGTGGTCGAAGCGAGCGGATTGCAGACGACTCGCGTGGATGTGGCGACGATGGCGCTCTACAACGCGTTTCGGTTCAACTACAGCGAATTGTCCGGCTGCTCGCTCCTGATCGACATCGGCGCGCGCACGACCAACCTGCTTTTTATCGCGCCTGGCAAAATCTTTAGTCGGAGCATTCCGATCGGCGGGAGCTCGATCACGCTGGCCATTGCGAAGGAGTTCAGCGAGCCCATTGCCGCGGCCGAACTGCGCAAGAAGAACGACGGATTCGTTAGTCTGGGCGGCGCCTATGCCGACGCCTCCGATCCGGAAGTCGCGCGCGTCTCCAAGCTGGTTCGCAATACGATGACGCGTCTGCACGCGGAGGTGGCGCGCTCGATCAGCTTCTATCGCACCCAGCAGCCGGGGAGCCAACCCCAGCGCGTCTTCCTCTGCGGTGGCACGGTCAGCACCCCGTACATGCGCGAGTTTTTTCACGAGAAACTCCAGTGGCCGGTCGAGTTCTTCAACCCGCTGCGCAATGTCGCGGTCGGGCCGTCGGTCGCGACCGACGAGGTCGCGCACTCTGCTCATCTGCTGGGCGAACTAGTTGGCCTCGCCCTGCGCACCACCCTCACTTGCCCGATGGAATTAAACCTTCGGCCGGCCGAGGTGGTGCGCCGGCAGCGGCTCGCGCGACGGCGTCCATACTTCGTCCTGGCGGCTGCTTGTCTCGTCCTCGGGTTGCTCGGCTGGAGCTTCTATTTCATGCGGGTGGCGCAAGTCGACGCGGACGTCGCCGATCGCCTGCAGCTCGAGGTCGAGCGTATGCGCGGGGTGGAGAATCCGATTGCGAATCTGCGCAAGGAGACCGCCGCGCTCGACGCTGTCGCTACGCCTCTCCTTGGTGTGATCAACGATCGCGGCGCCTGGCTACGCATTCTCGACGATCTCAATGCTCGTCTACCGCAGGAAAACATCTGGATCACCGAGCTCGCGGCCATCTCGGCCGGCCGGATCATTGGCGAATCGGGAGCAGGCGCAGGCCGTAGCAGCGGTCCCAGCGCGGCGCTCCCGCCGGGGCGCGCGGCGGACGCCAAGGGCGGTCCCATGATCGACGGCGTTTTCGTTAGGGGACTCTATCTTTCCAATCCCAAGCAGCAGGAAATCGTGGTCGATTATTTTCGCAACTTGCTGGGGTCAACCGTCTTCGACGTCGATCCCAACGGGCAATCCGACGTGATCAAACCGAGCACGCCGACGGACACGGAATGGGCCTATCCCTACGAGCTGCGGCTTAAGTTGCGCCAGCCTTTCGCCCTGCCATGAACTGGTTCCGGCAGAATCGTTTCCTGGGCGGCTTCCTCGTGGTGCTGGCGCTCGTGACCGTTTTCTGCGTCGCGTTTCTGCTCTACGAAAAGGCAGCCGCCGAGGAGGAGCAGGCGCGTCTCGAGAGCACCATCGCAGAGCTGAACCGGCTGCGCGGGAGCGCGCCTTTTCCGGACGCGGCCAATCTACGCAAGACCCGCGCACAGACGGAAAGCTACCGAAAGTCGCTCTTCGCGCTGGAGCAGGAGCTGAAGCGGCGCATGTTTCCGAAGCCGCCGCTCCAGCCTAACGAATTCCAGGCGCAACTGCGCCAATCCGTGAACGCTGTGATCGATCGGGCGCGCGCGAGCAAGGTGCAATTGCCGGATAATTTTAATCTCGGGTTTGACGTGTATGCGACGTCGCTGCCGAACAGCGTGGCCGCGCCGCGGCTCGGGCGGCAGTTGCGCGCGATCGAATGGCTCGCCAATACCATGGTGGACGCCCACGTCGACGCGATCCAAAGCTTCAGCCGCATCCGGCTGCAGGAAGAGACCACGGCCTCGAGCCCGACGCTGGTCAAGGGACGCGCCCCGGATAAAACAACCGATGAAGCCGGGGCCAAGGTAGCCGACTCGACCTCGGTCGACGTCACCTTTGCCGGCAGTCCAGCGGCGATCCGGCGGGTCCTCAATCAGGTCGCAGCGGCGAAAGAGCAAGTTTACATCATCCGTCTCCTGCGGGTCCGGAACCAGGTCGACTGGGGCCCCAAGCGAGGCTCGGCAGAAGCGCCGCCGCCGGCCGGCGCCGCTGGTAGATCGGATAAACCGGGGATCAGCTTCATCGTGGGGACCGAGCATTTGAACGTGGCGGCGAAGATCGAGATTCTGCGCTTCAACTTTCCGGAAAAGGGGGTTCGTTAGGCAAGATGGATTGGCTCCGGGAGAATTACGATCGCGCGGCCGTCCTTGCTGCAGCCCTCTTCCTGGGCCTCTGCGCCATCTTCATCTACCTGAGCGCCTCCGCTTTCAGTGAAAAATTCGCGGGCCTGCAGAATGTGCCGCCGCCGAACAACAAGATTCCGGCCGGCAAGGCCCCCGAGATCGTGGGGGCGATGCAGAAATTGCAGACGCCCGCGCAATGGACCTCGGGCGGCCGGTCCGGCCTTTTCGTGCCGGAGAAGCATTTCATGGGGCCCGATGGCCAGCCTGCGACGCTGCAAAGCACGCTCCTTCACCCGCCTGTGCCTAACGAATGGCTGGAGGAGTTCGGTCTCGCCATTACCGAAACCGATGTCCTCTCCCAGGATGCGGACGGCGATGGCTTCACCAATCTGGACGAATGGGAGGGCCAGACCGATCCGACCGACGAGAAATCGCACCCGCCCTACACCTTCAAGCTGAAGCTGCGCTCCTTCGCACAGGAGGCTTTTCCGCTGATCTTCTCTTCCTCGGTCAGTGACTCCTACGCGATCAATAACATCGACCCCTCCAAACCGACCCAATTCCTCAGCGTCAGTCAGCTCGTCGCCGGCACAAAATTCAAGCTGACCGGTTACGTCGAAAAATTTGAGACAGACAAATACGGCACGAAGATCGACGCCTCGGAGCTGACCCTGGAACAGGTCGATACCCACGATCAGGTCACGCTCATAAAAGAGAAACGCGCCACTTCGCCCGAGTCAGTCGCAAACTTCCTCTACACTTGGAGCGGGGCGGAGCAGACTTTTTCGGTCAAGAAAGACCAAGTGTTCACGCTCAAACCGATCGATGACATCACCTACAAGCTGCTCGATGTGCAGCCGGACAAGGCAATCATCATCGACACGCAAAAGCCTAACGACAAAATCGAGATCGGGCCGGTTCGTCCCTGACGACATTCGGTGGGGCAACATTCGGTAGGGCGAGGCTCCGTCGAGCCCGGAGGAGGAGGCGTCCAAGAAGCCAGACGTCTTCCCGGCTCGACGGAGTCTCGCACCACCAATGTCTCGCCCCACCGTGTCCGGGAGTGGTTTATTTGCTTGCCGAGGTCGGCGCGTCCGGATACAACCGCCGCAAATCGCTCATGAATACCCCATTGCGCCGGCTCTTCTTCGTTCTCTCCCTTCTGTTCATCGCCTTGCCGGGGTGGCGCGTTAACGCGCAAAATGTGCGCAGCATCGCCGAGCGCGAGATCTCGCGTCGGCAGGCCGGTGTGCAGCAGGGCCAGGCGGCCTTGGAACGGGGCAAGATCGCGCTCGCCGCCAATGATTTCGCCCGCGCCCACGATGAATTCCGGGTGGCGGTAAGTTTCCTGCCGGACGCGCTCACCACGGCCGATCAGCACGATGCGGCGGTCAAGTACTTCTGCGAGAGCGGCGTCAAGCTGGCCGAGCAGCGCATCGCCGAGGGCAAATATTCCGAGGCGGAACAGATCGTGCGCGAAGTCGTGAATGACCGTTATGCCCCCAACTGTCGCGAAGCGCTCACCCTCCTCGCGCATCTCTCCGAGCCGGGATATTTCAACAAGACGATGGGCACCAAGTTCATCGCCAAGGTGGAGGATGTGAAGAAACTCCTGAGCGATGCCGAGGGGTATTATCAGTCCGGCCGTTATGACCTTGCTTTCAAGAAATACGAGCAGGTGCTCAACCTCGATCCCTATAACGTGGCGGCACGGCGCGGCCAGGAGCGGATCGACCTCACGAAAATGCATTACGGCGAGCAAGCCTATAATGAGACCCGCTCCCGCTCCCTCTGGCAGGTGCAGAAAGGCTGGGAAGAGCCGGTCCGCCAGTATGGCCAGAGCGTCGGCCCGATCAGCGACTCCTTTGCCCGCGACGCAGGCGGGACGGCGCGGATAACGAACAAGCTCAACAGCATCATCATCCCGAAGATTGAGTTTCGCGATGCCAGCATTCGCGAGGCGATCGATTTCCTGCGCCAGCAGGCGGCGGCCAACGATCCCTCGACGGAGGGGAAGCAGGGGGTCGACATCGTGCTGCGCACGTCCTCCTTAGGCCGGACCGAGGCAGCCGCGCCTGTTTTGCCTGTGCCCGAGACCGCGCCACCGCTGCCCGGGGCCTCGCCGGAGACTCCTGGAGTCGAGCCGACCCCGGTGCCGATAGCCGCGGCACCGTCGATCGCCGCGGGCGACGCCCGCATTACCATCACGCTCAACCAAATTCCGTTAGGCGAAGCGCTCCGCTATATCGCGAGCCAGGCAGGGTTGAAAGTAAAAGTGGAGCCGTATGCCGTCTCGGTCATTCCGATCAGCGACCAGAGCAGCGATCTTTTCACGAAGGAATACCGGGTGCCCCCGGGCTTCATCAGCAGCTCGGTCACCGTTGGGGCCAGTTCGCTGAACCAGGGCCCAACCCGTGTCGGCGGGGGCGGGACGGGCCGGGACACCCAGGAATCGACCGGTGGACAGCAGCTCGTGAATCGCCAGACCGCCCTTGACTTCCTAAAGGACCAGGGCGTTCCCTTCCCAGCGGGGGCGAGCGCCAATTTTCTCCCGCAGAGCAGCCGCCTGATCGTGCGCAATACGGAGGAGAACCTCGAGCTGGTCGATGCGCTGGTCGAGCAGGCCAACGTCTCCGGTCCGAAGCAGGTTGAGATCGAGGCCAAGTTCGTCGAGATCACGCAGAACAACCTGAAGGAGCTCGGCTTCGACTGGTTGCTGGGCCAGTTCAATATCGGCAACCAGCGGGTTTTTGGCAGCGGCGGCACGTCTGGGACGGGCCAGGCAGTCAACCCAAGCGACTATCCCTTTGTCGCTCCAAATGGTGTCCCGGTCGGTCAATTTCCCGTCACCGGTGGCAATCGCAGCGGCGAACTCGCGATCACGGCCAATGCGCTCGACGCCCTTCTCTTCGGCATCCCCGGCGCCAGTTCGCTCGCGCCCGGCTTCTTTGGGTTGAGCGGCGTCTTCACCGATCCCCAGTTCCAAGTCGTTATTCGGGCGCTCAATCAAAAAAAGGGGGTCGACCTGCTCTCCGCGCCGCGCGTCACGACCAAGAGCGGTCAACGCGCGGTGATCGAGATCGTGCGCGAGTTCCGCTATCCCACTCAGTTCGATCCGCCGAAAATTCCGGATCGGACGGACGCATCGGTCATTAGTACGGGCGGCCTGACCGGCGCGAGCACCGGCGCGTTCCCTGTCACGCCGACGACCCCGACCGGGTTCGAGACCCGCAATACCGGCGTGACCCTCGAGGTCGAGCCAGTGGTAGGACCCGACGGGGTCACGATCGATCTCAACCTCGTCCCGCAAGTCGTCGAGTTTGAGGGTTTCATCAACTATGGCAGCCCGATCCAATCGGTTTCCGTCAACGCGTTAGGCATTTCCTCCAGCTTCGTCCTCACGCCTAACGTCATTAACCAGCCGATCTTCAATTCGCGTAAGGTCACCACGAGCGTGAGCGTGTGGGACGGCCAGACCGTCGTCCTCGGCGGCCTGATGCGAGAAGACGTGCAAAGGACCGAGGATCGCACACCGATCATCGGTGACATCCCGATCGTGGGGCGGCTCTTCCGGAGCAACAGCGAGCAGCATCTCAAGCGCAACCTGGTCATTTTCGTGACCGCGCGTTTGGTCAACCCGGCCGGTCAGCCGATCAACTCGCTCGAGGAAGAAGAAGAGACCGAAGCGGTCAGCCAGATCGAACAGCCGGTCCTGCCGCAGATACCGTATTACAAAAAATAGGCTGCCGCGCCTCGATCGCCGCCTGGCACCAGGACGCGTTCGTGTTGAAAAATATCTGGTGGCGACTCGGCAAGGAGCGGGGGTCTGCCGAATGGAGCTCTTCGGTGCGGAAACCCTGCCCCGTCTTTCGAAAATCCGGGACTGCTAGCGGTCGCGGTATTGCCGCGTCGGGCCGGCGCCGGCTTTCCCTTTTGTAAGAGAGACGGGGTTGCGTCGATTCGCTTTTTCTTCTAAAAGCGGCTGACTTTACATGCCCAAACCTGCAACCGTCATCGGGATCACCGGTGGCATTTCTACTGGTAAATCCACCTTCTCGCGTCGTCTCTCCGAACTGACGGGTGCGCCGCTTTTTGATGCGGACCGCGCAGCGCGCACCCTAACCGGTAACGATTCGGAGGTGCGCCACCTTCTGCGCGAGGAATTTGGGGAGGCGATTTTTTCTGCCGATGGCGTGTTGAATCGCGCCGCACTCCGGGCGATAGTCTTCGCCGACTCGGAAAAGAAGCGCGCGCTCGAGCAAATCCTCCATCCGCGCATCCGCCGGCAGTGGGCCACTGCAGCGGAAGAGAGCCGCCAGTCCGGCAACCTTTTCCTGGCCGATATCCCGCTTCTCTATGAAACCGAAGGTGAATTGTTATGTGATCGAGTGGTCGTTGTTGCCTGTGTGCAGGAAATCGAGCAACAACGCTTGATCGACCGCGCCCATCTCACACCCTCCGCTGCTCTCGCCATGATTAAGTCGCAAATGCCCCTCTCACAGAAAATCTCCCAGGCCGATCATCTGATCTGGAATAACGGGCCGCTCCCGGTCCTCGAAGCGCAGGCCCGGGTGCTCGCTCAATTTTTGTCGTAAGATTTCATGGACGATTCGAATTATCATTCCCCCGAAACCGGCTCTGCTTCGGCCACGCTCGCGCCTGAGGCGGATGGACCCGGGCCGGAAGTGCTGGATCTGCTCCACCTGCAGGATTTGGCCCCGGCGGCCTTATACGATCTTTTTGCCCGCTTCGAGCTGGAACCGCATTCCGGCCGAAGCCGGCATCAGCTGATCGTCGATCTCGTCCGGCACGTCATCGCGCGCGGGTTGATCGTGCGGACGAGCGGTTTCCTGGAGCTGCCTAACGATGGCCCGGCCGTGCTGCGTTCGCCCCGCTTCAATTTTCTGCCGCTCCCGGAAGACGTTGGGGTTCCCCATCATCTCATTCGCCACTTCGGGCTCCGGCCTGGGCAGGCGCTGGTCGGAACGATCCGCGGACCGCGCGACCGGGAGAAAGGCCTGATGCTCGATCACATCATCTCGATCGAGGAACAGCCGACCGACGAATGGAAAACGCCGACCGCTTTCGATAGCCTGACGCCGCTCTTTCCGGAAGGCCGCATCATGTTGGAGAACGACTCGGAAGACTCGGTCTGCGTGCGTGCAGTCGATCTGCTCACGCCACTCGGACGCGGTCAGCGAGGTTTGATCGTCGCTGCGCCGCGAGTCGGGAAAACGATTCTGCTGAAACAGATCGCGAAGGCGATTCGGATCAATCATCCCGACATCGTGCTCATCATTCTGCTCGTCGACGAGCGGCCCGAGGAAGTGACCGACCTGCAACGGGAAGTGGATTGCCAGATTTACAGCTCGACCTTCGATGAGCCGCCCACGCGCCATGTGCAGGTGGCGGAGTTGGTGAGCGAGCGGGCCAAGCGCCTGGTCGAGCAGAAAAAGGATGTCGTCCTCCTTCTCGATAGCATTACGCGCCTCGCGCGAGGGTATAATTCACTCGTCAAAGGCAAGGGCCGCACCATGTCGGGCGGGGTGGAATCCAAGGCGCTGCTCAAGCCGAAGCGTTTCTTCGGCGCGGCGCGCAACGTCGAGGAAGGCGGCAGCCTGACGATCCTGGCGACGGCCTTAATCGAGACCGGCAGCCGAATGGACGAGGTAATTTTCGAAGAGTTCAAGGGAACGGGAAATATGGAGCTGCATCTCGACCGTTCGCTGGTCGAGAAGAGGCTCTATCCGGCGATTCATATTCTGCAATCGGGCACCCGGCGCGAGGATCTGCTCTATCATCCGGAGGAGTGGGAGCGCGTTCAGCTTTTGCGCAAAACGATGGCCGCTCTCCCGCCCTTGGAAGCGATGGAGCAGTTGATCAAAAACCTGCACGCGACCAAATCCAACGCCGAACTCTTGCTCGCGGGCCTCCGGTGATAACTTCCGATTCACAACTCGAAGAGATTCTCCCGCGGCTGCGCCATTATGCACGCGTTGCGGTCGACACCGAGGCCGACAGTTTGCACTGCTATTTCGAGAAGCTGTGCCTGATCCAGCTCACCTTTGACGGGGAAGACATCCTGGTGGATCCGCTGGCGCCGCTCGATTTGCAGCCGCTCTGCACCGCCCTGGCAGAGCGGGAAATCGTGCTGCAAGGGATGGACTTCGATCTCCGCCTGCTGCGGCGTTGCTTCGAGCTCCCGGTGCGCGAGGTTTTCGACACCGTGATCGCGGCGCGCATGCTGGGCCTGCGTGAATTCAGCCTGGCTGCCCTGGTGCAGCAATACTTCGGCGTGACCCTCGTGAAAGGCTCGCAGAAAGCGAACTGGGCGCGCCGTCCGCTCCCGTCGGCGATGGAAACGTATGCCAAGAACGATACCCATTACCTCCTGCCGCTGGCGGAGAAGATGGAGGAGCAGATGCGCACGCTTGGGCGGATGGACTGGTTCCGCCAATCGTGCCAGCGCGCGCTCGACCAAACGCTCGTTTCGCGCGAGCGCAATCCGGACGACTCCTGGCGCATCACCGGCAGCGGCACGCTGCCGCCGCAGACCGGCGCAGTGCTGCGTGCGATCTGGAATTGGCGGGATCACGAGGCGCAGCAGGCGGATCGGCCTTCTTTTCACATCTTGCAGAACAGCGCCATGATCGAGGCGGCCAAACTTTTCGTGGCGGGCGAGACGCCTGAGTTCCGCCATCTCTCCGAACGGCGGCGACGCGGCTTTCTCACCGCGGCGCGGGAGGCTCTGGATCTTCCGGAGTCAGGCTGGCCGCAACGACCGCCGCGGGGAATCCGAACGCGCACGCCGGGCTTCGACAAGAAAGTGGAGGCGATGCGGCAGCGGCGTGATCATCACGCCAAGGAGCTGGCGATCGATCCCGCCTTCATCGCGCCGCGCAGCGCGCTGGAAGGGATCGCCGCGGATCCCTCGCGGAGTGAGATGCTACTCGTGGCCTGGCAGCGAGAGCTGCTGGGTTTGTGAGTCGTTAGGGAAACGCCGGCACCCGCCTCCTGTTCATCCCGAGCCGCGGAGAGGGCAAGAGATTCCGCCGTCGGCAAGCGGCTTACGCCCAGCGCCAAAATATTAGAAAGGTCCCTCGCCGTTTGAAAGCCCGGCCTCGCACTTCCGGCTGCGTTACGGGCGCGGCTCGGGATGACAAAGGGTGAGATACACGCTCGCCCCTCAGCTACTGCGAGGGGAGCGAAGGCTCTTCGGAGGGCGCGGTCCTCATGGTGACCTTCTTCTGCTGCAGAACGTTGTAGAAACCGACATTCTCGCTCGGATTGTAGAGGTCGCGCCGGTTCGAGAGGGTCGTGCACGACGCGGTGCCGAGCAGCAGCGCGCAGAGCAAAAGGTATTTCACCGCGGCATCCAAACAGATGGGCGCCGGAGTGTCAACGGAGCGGAGAAACCAATTGCGCCGAGGCCGGCTTCGCGGGAAGTTTCCGCTCCGTCAGGGGCTATGGACTGAGGACTAACGAACCCCGCCAGGGCAGGAATGCAGCAACGGTAGTCTGATCCTCTTTGCCGTAGTCCTCTGGCGGTCTTTTTTTTTGGCTGTCGCTTCCGCCGGCTGAAGAAATTGCTGTAGCGTGCGCTGTCCCCAGCGCATCATTCTGCGAATGAGCGCGATAATTTTTTTTGCGCCGAGGACAGCGGTCGATACAGAGCTGCGGCTGCGGTCGATTCTAAATAATGAAGGTTCTCAAAACAAAATCTGTGCGTTTCGTGGCGGTCGTCGAGGAATGCGGCGCGCCCGCTGTTCTGACCGTGTGGCAGCCGCCGGAGAAGGACCGGAAACTCAAAAATCAGATCGCGCAGAATCACGTCATGACCCTGCAACGCTCGAGCGCGGGCACGGAGTTTGGCTGTGTCGGGTTCATCAAAAGGAAAGGGGCGATTTACCTCGAATTCCCGAAATCCTTGAAGCGGTTCGCGGATCAGCGGATCGTGGGCCTCAAATGGGAACTGGTGAAAACCTGACAGCGTCCGTGCCTAACGAGAAGGCGAAGGTCGCCCTGGACGAGGCGGAGCGCCTTCGTTACTCGCGTCACATCATGCTCCCGGAGATCGGGGTGGCGGGACAGGAGCGGCTCAAGGCGGCGCGTGTGCTCTGTCTCGGGGCCGGGGGTCTGGGATCGCCCGCTGCGCTCTACCTCGCCGCGGCCGGGGTGGGGACAATCGGACTAGTCGATGACGATCGCGTTGCGCTCTCCAATCTCCATCGCCAGTTGCTGCACGGGACGGCTGATATCGGCCGGCCCAAGACGGAATCGGCGCGCGACCGGCTGGGCGCGGTCAATCCCGAGGTGGAGGTGCGGCTGCACGCCTGCCGGTTTGAGAGCGGGAACGCCGAAGCGATCCTGCGCGATTACGATTTGATCGTGGATGGAACGGACAATTTTGCGACGCGCTATCTATCGAACGATGTCGCTGTTTTCGCGCGTAAACCCAATGTCTACGGTTCGATTTTTCGCTTCGATGGCCAGACGACCGTTTTCGCGCCGCATCTCGGCGGCCCGTGTTACCGCTGTCTCTTTCCCGAACCGCCGCCGCCGGGGGAAGTGCCGAGCTGCGCCGAGGCCGGTGTGTTGGGCGTCTTGCCCGGTATCGTCGGGACAATGCAGGCGACCGAGGCGATCAAGCTGATCCTCGGGATCGGTGATTCGCTGGTCGGGCGGCTCGTTCACTTCGACGCGCTGAAGATGAAATTCCGCGAGTTCAACCTGAAGCGCGACCCGGATTGTCCGGTCTGCGGCGACCATCCGACGATCACGCAGCCGGTCGATTACGAGACTTTTTGCGCAGGGACACCGGACCTGACAAAGGCGGTGCCGCAGATCGCGGTGGGCGAACTGGCGCAGCGGCTGCGCTCGGGCCGGCCCTCTATTTTGCTCGACGTGCGGGAGCCGTTCGAGATTGAAATGGCACAGATCGACGGAGCGAAGTTGATTCCGTTAGGCCAGCTGCCGACCCGCAGCGATGAGCTCGACCGGACGAAAGATATTTTCGTTCTTTGCCATAGCGGAGTCCGGAGCGAGCGGGCCGCAGACTTCCTCCGCTCGATCGGTTTCGCGAAAGTCACAAACGTTGCCGGAGGCATCGACGCCTGGTCGGAGGAAATCGATCCTGATGTTCCGCGTTATTAAATCTTCCTGCTCCTAAAATCCTGCTCGAATGATTCCGAAGAAAAGATCAGGCACAGGAGGAGCGTGCGTCATTCTGCTTTGCTTAGCTTTGCTGGCCGGGTGCAACCGCATGATCATCCCGCGCCAGGCGCAGCTGGCCAAGGACGCGGACGCGAAGGCGTCGGAGGGGAGCTACGCGGAAGCGATCAATCTCTATGAAGCCGCGCTCGATGGAAAGGCGGAATCGGCCGATGTGCACTACAAGCTGGCTCTGATTTACGACGACAAGATGAACGATCCCCTCAACGCGCTGCATCACTTTAAGCGCTTCCTCATGCTCGAACCGGGCGGGAAACGGGCGCAGGAAGTGAAGAGCTTCATGAAGCGCGACGAGCTCAGCCTCCTGACCAATCTTACCGGCGACGCCATGGTTCCGCGCTCGGAGCTGGTGCGGTTGAACAACGAAAATCTGACATTGCGCAAACAGCTGGGCGACCGGTGGGCGACGGAGAAGCTGGCCGCGGCGGCGGAAAAGGCGGCGCGGGCCAAGGGGAAGTCGAAAGGGAGCGAGAAGGCGGGCAGCAAAGCACGCCGTTATACGGTGCAGCGGGGCGATACCCTCGCTTCGATTTCGCGCACGTTTTACAAAAGCTCCGGACGTTGGCAGAAAATTCTGGACGCGAATACCGACACGATTTCGAAACCGAGCGACCTCAAGCCGGGCCAGACTCTGGTCATTCCGTAGCGGTCGAAACTGTCATTGCTTTCGTTTTCTTTTCATGAGCAGGTTATTTGCATGAAAGCGATCGAACGCATTGCTCCCGATGTCGGCTGGCAGCCGATCAGTTTCGTGAACGCTTACCTGGTGGGCCATTCCGGTGGACCGTGGGCTTTGATCGATACCGGGCTGCCCGGGCGGTCGGACCAGGTCTCCGACGCGGCGGAGGCGCGCTTCGGGGCGGGGACGCGGCCCGAGGCCATCTATCTCACCCATGGACATTTTGACCACGCCGGCTCCGCGCGCGTCCTGGCCGAAAAGTGGGACATCCCGATTTTCGCGCATCGGATGGAACTGCCCTATCTCACGGGCCGTTCGGATTATCCGCCGCCGGATCCGACGATTGGGGGAGCGATGGCGTTTCTCTCGCGCTTTATGCCGTATCGGGAGCGCGACCTCGGCGGGCACCTGCGTGAGCTGCCGTCTGGACCGTTGCCCGGGCTCGAAGGCTGGGAATGGATGCACACGCCGGGGCATTCGCCGGGGCACGTTTCATTCTTTCGGCGCGATGACCAGGTGCTGCTGGCCGGCGACGCCTTTGCCACGATGAACATGGATTCATGGGTCGGATTGGCCAGTGGTCGAAAGCAACTGGCTCGGGCAGGCGCGCCCTTCAACATCGATTGGCAGGCGACCCGCGCATCGGTGGAACGGTTGGCCGCGTTGCGTCCGAGCGTCGTTGGGTGCGGTCACGGCATTCCCATGTCCGGTCCGGATCTGCCGGAACGGGTGCAGCGATTGGCGAGGAATTTTCGGCCGCCGCGCCGTGGGCGTTATGTCAATATTCCCGCGGTTGTGGACGAGGGAGGCGTATTGGCCCTGCCACCTGCACCCTTCGATCTGGTGCCGCTGGCGACGGCCGGGGCGCTTCTCATGGCCGGAATCGCGCTCGGTTCGGGTTATGTTGAAGAAAAATTAAGCGACTGACGCCAGGCCCTTCTCAGTGCAGCGGGTGTCTGGCCGCTGGCGAAGTTGTCGCCCGGGTCGTCAGCGAATCACGATCGGGCTTCACGCGCACGGCTGGCTTGAATCCATTCGGACTTTTGCGCGAGCCCGTGCCAGGGGAAAGATTGACCTTCCCGTCGGGACCGGAGGCGGCGCCATCGAGGAGCGCGAGCAATTCCCCGCTGTTAGCGACATTGATTGCGGGGCCGCGCTTCCCGCCGCGGCCGTTCGCAACCGAGGTAACGCTTCCTCCGCCGGTCGAGCTGCTCGCTGTCGGCGGCGCGGTTTTGGGCACGAATGGATCTCCATCAAACGGCGGGGCGTCTTCGATCGGTTGGGGATTGTTCGCTCCGGCCCCCGCGAACGTCCCGGTAGTCGAATCGTTGCCGCCGAACCCGGTATAGTTGGCCTTTGGCACCTCACCACCCTCAAAACCGGTGTAGACATCGACCGGAGTCTGCCCGCCGATGTT
>JBDTOL010000029.1:0-15323 GCA_039933235.1 Spartobacteria bacterium
TTGCCCGCGTCGGTGTCGGGCAGGTAGAACTGCGGGTCGGTCCGCATGAACTTAAGGAAGGCCTGCAGGTCGCCCTTGAACCCGACCTTCTGCATAATCTGCCGCATCTCGCCGTGGATTCTCTCGACTTCTTTCAGGCCGAGATCGTGGATTTCATCGGCGGTCAGGTTCGTTGTGGTGGTGCGCTGAAGGGCGTATTCGTAAAAGTGGCGGCCATCGGGGAAACGCCATGCCCCGACATCGTCGGTCGCAGTTTTCTCCTGCTGCTCGAGATAAGCGATGAGTTTCCGGTAGGCGGGCTGGAAGGAGGTGAGGAGCGCCTGTTTCGCTTCGCCGAGGAGGCGGTTGCGAGTGGCGTCGTCGAGTTCCTTAAGCGCGCCGACTTTCTTCGTGAAATCGGCCATGACGGTGCTGTCGCCGTCGCTCTCGGTGAAAGGGCGCCCCTGTAAGAGCTTGCGGCTGGCGTCGAGCACGAGCGGGAAAACAAACTTCGGTGCCACGATCCCGAGCGCGGCGCGCTTCTCGAGATTGGCGATGACTTGTCCGCCCTGCGCGGCCACCCCTTTGAGCCGCGCGATGTAAGCTTCGGCGTCGGACAGGTTGTCGACGCGATGGATGTTCATGAGGAATGTCGGCACCATGGTGTGCCAGGCGTGCATCTGGTTGATCGGGTAATTGTGGAAGCGGTAGCGGAACCCGGCCGCGTTGCGTTCCACATCCTGCTCCAAGAGGCGCCAGCTGAGCTGCGTCTGCGGGTCAAGCTTGTTGAAATCGAATTTGCGCTTCAGTTCCGCGAGGTTCTCGAGCGAAATCGCGAGATCCTGCGCGGCTGCGGCGTCAGAGAGATCGTCCCATTTGTCGTAACCGATCTTGAGCCCGAGCTGGGAAGCGATCTGCGGATGACGCGCGACGTAATCGTCGAATTTCTGATCGAAGAATTCGTTCGCGCGCTTCGGCTCGGCAGCGGTTTGCTCGGGCGTGGCCGGTTTCTTTTCGGCCGGCGCGGCGAGAGCAGTGGAGAAGGTGAGAGCGCCGAGCGCGCAGAGGCGGAGCGTGAGTTTGGTGATGAAGCACATGAGACGTTTACCGTCGCCCAACGAGCGGGAAGCGTCCACGGGAGGGACATGACGCGCGTTCCCCTAACGAGCGGATTACGAAACGTCCGGTTTCTGGGCCAAGAGCCACTCGATCTCGGACGGATTCGCCTCCCGCACGGCGGACGCCATCATGTGACAATTTTTGTCGTTCTCGAAGCGGCCAGTCACCATCAACCCGGTCGGATGTGTGCCGACGGACTCGACGTGAAAGAAGTCAGCGGTCGCGGTCGCTCTCCCGTCGGTGCGGTCGATGATCATCAACTTGCCTTCGTGCGCGCGCGAGTAAGCCCGGGCATCCATCTTCTCTGCAGGCAGTGCGGATGGTGGAACGATCATCCTGCAAGGTAAGGGCAATCGCTCGAATAGATAGAGAGGCAGCTCAACTTAACAGTCCAAGATCCGATACGTCCGCATCTTAAGGGCGAAGCGCCGCCCGCGGGACTCGGCTCACCTATCGACGGGCGCAATCATTCCCTCACGCGTTCTAGGCCGTAAATCGAATTGACACCTGTCAGCGAACATCTTCCGGTCGAAAGCGTTCGTCGAGAGTAGCGCCTTCTCACGATTTGGAGCGCAGGGGAGTGCCGGTCTCTTGGTCGCCCGCCAGGAGCGACGATCAGGGCGACTTATGTTCGCCCTGCTGGAGGGTCGCGAGTTTTTCTTCCGCCCGGGCCACATCGGACTTGCGCGCGCTGCCTTGCGCAAGCAATCGCCGTTGCCGGCGAACGTTCAACTCCGCAGCCTCGATCTGCGCCTTGTGATAATTTTCCTCCGCGGTCTGGGCCGCCACGGTGGCCTGAGCCTGAGTCGTCATCGCTGCGTCCAATTCGGCTTTGCTCGCCTGGCCCGCCGCGGAGCGGGCCTGCTGCGATGCGACCTGTTCTTTCGCTGCGACCATTTGCGCATTCGCCAGTTCCGCTTCCAGCCGGGCCACGCGGAGCGCGCGCTGCTCGGCTTCGACTTTCGCGAGGATGCCTCTCTTGACCAGCCGCTCGGCCGAGGCCGCGCTTTTCTTCGCTCGCTCTAGTTGTTGTTCGAGCTTCCCCGCATCGGGCTGCGCGTCGGGCGACTCTTCAGCATCTCCTTCCACGTCGCCCGGTGGGATAAGCAACGGTGGCTCGACTTCAAACGAATCATCCGATTTCGGCAATTCCTGGGCGAGCAACGGACTCATCGGCAGGGTCAGCAGAGCAGCAAGTGTCAATGCCGATTTCGTTAGGCTGATCTGGCGCGCGGTACGGTAAGAGGAGGAACTAAACGGCCGAAACGGGCAGCGCGATGCCGGCCACGGCGAAGCCGCCGAGTTGGCGATCGAAGTGATGAGCGCGATGCCGGCGGCGGTCACACTAGCGAGGTATGCGAGACATGGCTTAGGCCAGCCCGTTGCGCTTAAGGATGTCTGTGAAGCGTGGGTCCTCGCGCAGAGGGTCATAGATAGGGTCGCTCTGCAGGAGCAATGCGAAGACGTTGCGTTCTTCAGCAGCTTTGGGCAGTGCTGCGAAGGCTTTCTCCCGGTCGCCCATCATGAGGTAGGCGCGCACGAACTCGATCGTCGGGACGTATGTGCCTTGTTCCTGGCGCAGGTACAATCGTTCCAGCTTCTTCTGCGCGACTGCGCGCAGCGCAGCCGCAAAACCGTTCCTTTCGTAATGCGTGCGCAGCAGCTCCGCCAGTTCTTCGTCCCCGCTCAGCTCCATCGCTTTGTGCCACTCGCCGATGGCCTGCTCGGGCAGGCCCTTTTGCTCGAATGCGTCGCCCAAGGCTTCGTGCAGGGAGGCGATATCTGAATCCAGGCGAAGCGTCTGTTGATAACGCTCGATGGCCTCATCGTAGCGGCGCGCGTGGTAGAAAGTCACCCCGAGGTGCTGATGAATGCGCAGCGAAAGGGGATCGAGCTCGAGCGCGAGTTGCGCTTCCGTGATCGCTTCCTCGAATCGGCCCCGCGTGATGAGGAAGAACGAGTAGAGATAATGCACCTCTTCGCCGCGCGGATTGAGCTCGATCGCCCTCTTGATTCCCATTTCCGCGCCGGCCCAGTCGCGTTGAAAAACCATATGGTGTGCCCCGAGATCGCTGTGGCCCTGGGCCAGGCTATCATCCAGCTCCAGCGCTTTGGCAGCTGCTTTGATCGCGCGCGGCCAACCCTCTTCGGGCGGCAACATGCCCCAGGCGGACCCATAACCGAAGAAGGCGTTCAGACCGCAATACCCCAGGGCGTAGCAGGGATCGGCATCGACCGCGCGCTGGAAGTAGTCGCGGCATTTGAGAAACTCTTCCGGGGTCGTCTTCCACCAATAGTAACGTCCTTTCAGATAGAGCTGGTAGGCTTCAGTATTATCGGTATCCAACTTCGTCAGTCGTTGTTTTTCGGCGCCGTTGAGTTGGAGGGCCAGCTCGCTTACCACGCGCTCCGCGATCGCGTTTTGCACGGAGAAGATATCCGTGAATTTTTCGTCGAACGTTCCCGCCCAAAGCGATTCTCCGTTGGCTACCCTGAGAAGCCTGACGTTGACCCGCAATGCGTCCCCGCTCTTTTGGATGGATCCTTCCAGGACTGATCCCGCGCCCAGGTCCCGTCCGGCGCTGAGGGGCTCTTGCTCGAGGCCCACATAGCGGCGCACCGCGCCCAAAGGGCGCACCACGATTTGCCGGATGTGGCTCAGCCGGGCAATGAGAGTGTCCGCCATCCCGATTTCCAGCGCGGGGTCGCTGCTCTCTGCCACGAGCGGTCGGAACGGGAGCACTGCGAACGTCCGCTGGGAAGAAGCTGCGGTTGGGCTCGTTCTGTCGACGGATTTCTCGACGGGAGCGACGAATCGGTAGCCGCGGCCCGGCACGGTCACGATGAAACGGTGTGACCGCGGCGTATCGCCAAAGAGCCGTCGCAAGGTCGAGATATTCTGGGTCAGATTATTCTCCTCTACGATCGCATCGGGCCAGACCGCGGCCATGAGGCGCTCCTTCGTCAGCATCTCGCCGTGGTGTTCCACCAGGAAAAGCAGGGTGTCGAAAACCCGGGGAGTCAGCGGCACCCACGTGCCGTCGCGGCGCGACAACTGCTCGCTGGCCGGGTCGAGCCGGAAGTCGCCGAACGCGTAAAGCCTCGGGGGTGATTCGTCCGGCTGCGTTTTCATGAAAAATTCAGAACGGTCTAAGGACTTTCAGGGCGCTTGCGGGAGAACATCCATTTACGTAACGCCGGGAACCTCCCGACGAAATTAACCGAACAGAAACCAAAGACAGAAGGACAAAAAAATGAAAAAGAAAGTTTCAGGATTCATCGTTTCAATAGCTGCTCTCATCGCCCTGAGCTTCGCGCCGGCGGCGCTCGCCGGGCCGCGAGGCAATAACCTGCAAGGCCTCTGGGATTCGCAGGTCACGCTGACCGATTGCAACGGCAACACGATCGCGGCGTTCCGAGCGACCGAGATGTTCCATGCGGGAGGGACGCTCACGAGCACCGACAACACCCCGCCGACCTTGCACGGTCCTGGTTTTGGGACGTGGGAACGGCTGCCGGGGCACGCGTATGCAGCCCCCTTTCAGTTCTTCAACTTCAATCCCGACGGTAGTTTCGCCGGAGTGCAGAAAATCCAGCGAACGATCACGGTCGCGGCCGATGGAAACAGCTACAGTTCGGTCGTCACCTTCGAAAGCTACGACCCGGACGGCAATCTGCTCTTCAGCGGCTGTGGCAGCGAAACCGCCACTCGCGTGCCCTAGCGAAACAGCATCTTTGCATCTTTGGAGCCGGCGACGATTTGCAAATCTCGCCGGCTCCGATCCTCGCTGCGGCGCGACAACCTCTGGGAGGATGCAGTGCGGCCAGGGTCAGTCGCTGGCAACGGCCCGGCGCGGGCCGAGTGGCAGAAAGAGGAACAACCCGGCCGACACGAGCAAGGCGACGCCGGCGACACCGAAACCGCCGGCGAGGTTGCCGGTTTGGCGACTGATCAATCCCACCGCATACGGGCCGGCAAAGCCGCCGAGGTTCGAGATAGAAGTGATGAGTGCGATGCCGGCAGCAGCGGAGGAGCCGCTGAGGAATTCTCCCGGGGAGGAATAGAAGGGGCCAAAGAATCCATAGGCCCCGAACGCGACTAACGAAAATAGGAACACCACGGCGAACGGCGAGCGGAAGAGAGTGAGTGCGAGGAATCCAGCGGCTCCCACAAGGAGCGGAATGGCGGCGTGATATTTTCTCTCCTCCCGGCGATCGGAGCTTCGCGAGACAAGGAGCATCCCAACGAGCGCAACGAGGTAAGGGATGGCCACGAGCAATCCGACGAAGGTGTTACTGTAGCGGTCCGAGAGCGACTTTATTTCCTGTGGCATCCAAAAATTCAGGGTGTAGATGCCGATCGCGTGCGCAAAACCAATCGCGGCCAGCATCCAGACTCTCTTGTTCGCAAAGGTATGGCCGAGCGAGATGGGCTGATGCCTATCGCGCTCGAACCTTTCGCTCTCGAGGGCGGCGGCGAGCTGGTCTTTCTCCGCCGCGGTGAGGAAACTCGCCTCAGCCGGACGCGAAGGGAGATAGAGATAGGTGAGGAGACCGAAGAGGAAAGCCGGCGCCGCCTCCAGGATGAGCAGCCAGCGCCAGCTGGCCAGCCCCAGCCAATGGACATGGTCGAGGATAAAACCTGAAACCGGCGCGCCGAGGATGCTGGTGATCGGTTGCGCGGCCATGAAGAGAGCGATCGCGCGGGCCTGTTCGCGCCGGGGAAACCAATAGGTGAGATAGAGGACGACCCCGGGGAAGAAGCCCGCCTCAGCAAGGCCTAGGAGGAAGCGCGCGCTGTAGAGTTGCGACACGCTCTGCACGAAACCGGTCGCCATCGCGACTGCGCCCCAGCTAATGAGGATGCGCGCAAGCCAGACCCGTGCGCCAACGCGATGCAGAATGAGGTTACTCGGGATCTCAAAGAGGAAGTAGCCGAAGAAGAAGATCCCGACGAGCAACCCGAACTGCTGGCTCGAGATGGCCAGGTCCTTGTTCATGGTAAGGGCGGCAAACCCGATATTGATCCGGTCGAGAAAGGCGACCACGTACAGGACGAAGAGGAAGGGGAGGAGCCGTGCGCGGATCTTCGCGGTCGTCCGGTAGTCGAGCGAGCGCGGTGCGGGCATAGTGTAGAAAAAGCCGAAACGCTGAAAACTGAAAAGCTGAAAGAAGATCAGCCCGGGAAAAGGACGCGACCGGAGTACGCGCATCTTCCAGACGAAGACGATGAACCAAAACCAGCTACCCTAGGCAATGCGCGTGCTCATCGCTGACGATGAAAAAGATGTCGGGGCAAGCCTGGCCGCGCTGGTCGAGCGTTGCGGACACGAAGTTCTCCAGATCGTCGGCACTGGCTGGGAAGCGATCCAGGCCTACGGCCGGCTCCTGCCGGATGTGGTGTTGATGGACTACACCATGCCGCGCCTGAACGGCGCGACCGCTTCCCGCATGATCCTCGCGAAGGATCCGACGGCGAGGATCATTCTCCTCGCCAACGTCCCACTCCCAGCCCAGGCGGCCGATACCGGCGTCGTCGCGGTCCTGCCCAAGCCAGTGACTCTCGATAAACTCTACGGCGCTCTATACGACGCCGCGCCGAGCCGAACCGGGCCACCCGAGCCGAGTCACTAACAGGGTTGCTGCAAGAAACTCGCCGCCGACCACAAGGCAAATTCTTGGAGCACAGGTAATCGCCGGGAAACCGCGGAACCTGTAGCGGCGGCCACTCTCGGCCTCTGCGCCTATTTTAGGTTGCCAATGATTGAACCCGAGCTGTCGCTTATCTTTTTCAGCAAATTGGAGATGGTGCTCATCATTCTGCTGCGGCGCTCCATTGCCATCTGAAGCCGGAGTGACGCCATCTCGCCCATCTCACTCTGCGAATCGAGGTCGCCTTTCAGTTTGTCCTGAATCATGCGCAGCTCGCCAACCTCCTTGATCTGCTTCTCGTAGAGGTTCTCCGGCACCCAGCGCACTCCGCCTGAGCTTGCGGAATCGGGATAAGGGATCCGCAGGCGGTGGTAAGCCTTTTCGCTCCCCAGGCCGCAGCGGCCGAACTTCAAGGAAACATTCCCCACTTTCTCTCCCGTATTCGCAGCGATGTCATGATTGACCTTCGAGAGAAGGCCCCGCAGAGCTGCCTTGGCCTGATTGATGGCTTTCATTTCCTCCATGATCGCTTGCAGATCTTCCCGGGCCGACTTGGCGGCCTCCATCAGGACGAGAAAGGCAGGGGCCTCGATGTCGGAATCGCCGATTGCCCCGGGGAATCCCAGGCTGGAGGTAACCTGGTCTCGCTGTTGAAGCAGCCGAATGCCGTCACAGATGGCGTCGCTCGCGTTCTCAAACCGACCGGCAGCGATCTGTCGCTCGATAAACTGCTCGAGCTGCGGAGTGAGTTTGATTTTCATGCCGGCATCCTAATTGAACCAGAAGTCCAACGGCGAGTGCGCAGTCGTTTCGTTTCGGTGATTGACTGCGCTGACCCCAATCATGCTAGCGTGCGCGGTAGCGTGGCGATGCATACCAGGATCTCGCGACGGCGAGCGGCGAAGTTGATCGGGGCAGCGGCGGCCGGGGCGATGCTGCCTCTCGGGTCCGCCCGTCTTTTCGCGGCTGGGAAATCACTCGTGCTGCGCGCGATCCCCTCGACGGGAGAGAAGCTGCCGGTCATCGGGCTCGGGAGCGCGGTCACTTTTGATGTGCGTGGCGCGGCCGCGGAAGCCGCGGTGCGCGAGGTGATGACGGTGTTTGTCGGGCTCGGCGGGAAATTAATCGACACCTCGCCCGCCTACGGCAACGCCGAAAGCCTGATCGGCGCTCTCGCCTACAAAGCTGGCCTAACGAAATCGCTTTTCTTCGCGACCAAAGTCTGGACCCGGAGCAAGCCCGAGGCCATCGCGCAGATGGAACGCTCGCTGCAGCGTTTTCGCACCCGCACGATCGATCTGGTGCAGGTGCATAATCTGGCCGATGTCGATCGCGAGATGGGGGCGCTCAACGAATTCAAGGCAAAAGGAAAAATCCGCTATACCGGGATGACCCACTCGGAGAGGAAAGGCCACGGCGAAATGGAACGGGCGATGAAGGCGAACAAGCCCGACTTCATCCAGATCAACTACTCCCTGATGGACCGCGCCGCAGCGCAGCGCCTCCTGCCGCTCGCGCGGGACATGGGCATGGGCGTGATCATCAACCGGCCGTTCGGCGGCGGTGGCATCTTCCAGGTCCTGGCCGGCAAGAAACTCCCGGCCTGGGCAGCGGAATTCGATTGTCATTCCTGGGCGCAGTTTCTGTTGAAATGGATCGTGTCGCACCCGGCGGTCACCTGTGTGATCCCCGCCACAAACGATCCGGGACACCTCGCCGACAACATGGGTGCGGGAGTGGGCCGTCTGCCCGATGCCAAAGAACGCGAGCGGATGGCATCGCTCTTCGTCGGGTTCTGAGGGCGAGCCGGGGCGCGACTTTGTCGTGCGCAGTTCTTCGTGCCATGCTCACGATTCATGGAGCCAACCCAGCGCGCCCGATTCAACGCCGAGTTTAGCCAGGATAAATACGACGCGCTCTACCGCGCCGTGAACCAGAGCGAGGGCTGGGAGGCGGATTTCCGCATCTCCGAGACGCCGATTTTCCTCACTCCCGAGTTCACTGAGGAAATCACGGCGGCCGCCCGTGCCCTCGTCGCGCAGGTCCAGACGCCGGACTTCCTTCAGCACGCCGCCAGCGCCGTCCCGCCGCGCCTGATCGTACCTAACGAAAATCCGCACCCGCTTTTTGTGCAGGTCGATTTCGGGGTCTGCCAGGACGAAGACGGCCACCTCACCCCTCGTCTGATCGAGTTGCAGGGTTTCCCAAGTCTTTATTCCTACCAGCTCTACTTCTGGCGCTGCCTGCGGGCCGCTTTCCCGAAGCTGCCGCCCGGTTGGCAGCCGTTTTTCAGCGGGTTCGACGACGACAGTTACCGCGCGCTGTTGCGCAGCGTGATCGTGGGTGAAGCCAACCCGGAGAATGTCATCCTGCTCGAGATCGAGCCGGAGCGGCAGAAAACGCGGATCGATTTCGCCTGCCCGGAGAGTGTGCTCGGCGTAAAACCGGTTTGCCTGACGAGCATCATCAAGCACGGCCGCGAGCTCTTCTATCGAAAGGACGGCCGCGAGATCCGGATCGAGCGGATCTACAACCGGGTCATCTTCGACGAGCTCCTGCGCCGGCCCGAGCTCAAGCCCGGCTTCGATTTCCGCGACGATCTCGACGTGAAATGGGTCGGCCACCCGAACTGGTATTTTCGCCTGAGCAAGCATTCGCTTCCCTTTCTCAAGACAAGGCATGCTTCCGGCGCTTTTTTTGCCGATGAGTTCCCGCCGGACGAATCGTTGTCGGATTACGTTCTCAAGCCGCTCTATTCCTTCGCCGGGCTCGGGGTGGAGATGGATCCGACCCCGGAAAAACTGAAGGCGCTCGACGATCCGCACGCCTACATCCTGCAGCGCAAGGTGACCTACGCCGAGTTCGTCCCGACCCCCGACGGCCGCCGCTCCAAAGCCGAGATCCGGATGATGTTCCTCTGGCCGGAGGAGGGAGACCCGGTCCTGGTCAACAACCTTGTCCGGATGAGCCAGGGCAAAATGATGGGAGTGGATTTTAACAAGGACAAGACCTGGGTCGGGTCGAGCATCGCACTGCACGAACGTCGTTAGGGAGACGTTTTCGCGGCAGTTTTCTGCATCGCTTCCAGGCTCTTCCGGTCGAACTTTGAAAGAGCACCTCGGCTTTCGAGCTGGCGCAGAAGAGCAATGGCTTGCCCTCGGTTTTGCCGGGCGAGCTGCTGATGAGATGCCGCCTCCGCGGCTGACGCTCCTCGCGCTAGGTCGTCCTGAATTTGGGCCAGGGCCGTTCGCGCGCTGGCCAGGTCGCGCAGGGCAGTGTTATCGGCCGCGTCGCCCGTGGCTAGCTTGCTAAAGAGCGCGATCGATTCGTTCAGGTTCGTCGTTGCGCCGCCGAGGTCCGCTTGCTGCCGCCGGGCATCGCCCAGCCGCATCAGCGCCAGCGCGAGATCGTGTGTGAAACGGCGGTTTCGGGTTTCATTCTGCGTAATTTCGCGCAGCCCAGCCACCGCCTTTTGCAAGTAGGAAACCGACTCGTCGCGCTGTCCGATATTGGCCAGGGTCACGCCGAGACGGGAGTAGGTCTTGGCCAGTTGCTGCCGCGCGCGCAAGTTAGCCGGATCCTTTTCGACCATGCGCTCGATGATGGCGAGCGCATGGAGGGCATACTCGTGTGCGCGCTTGTCGTTAACTTCTTCGTAGACATTACTCGTCATCATGTAGGTCTGGTAAAGCCCGATGCGCAGGCTCACGTCGGCCGGATGAGTCGCGACGAGTTTCTCATAAATCGCCACCGCCTGCGCCATTTCCGCCTCGGCCGGAGCTTGCGTCAGTTCCCAGGAGAGAGCGTTGCCCAGCTGCCGATGACCGTCCGCGAGCAGGGCCATGGTCGCGGAGTCGTTAGGCAGAAGGCGTCGAAGCTGCTCGGCGGCGGCGATTGTGCGGCGGAAATAGGACATCGAATCGGCCTTTTTTCCGTTGGTGGAATAGCAGAGGCCGATGTCGTGAATGGTGCGCGCCTCGGCGAGGCGGAGCACGGAGGAAGAAGGATCGGCGGCGATTAGCCCGCGGTAGATCTGTAACGCCGCCTCGGAATCTTTCAACGACTCGGCCGGCTCATTCGTCTGGTAATGGATGTCGCCCAGTGCGCGATAATTGTTTGCGAGCAGCCGGCGTTGCTCTGTGTCGGCGGGGTTTTTTGCGAGCAAGGCATGCCGGATCGTGTTGGCCTTCGCATAACTCGTTAGGGCATCGCTCAGGGCAATAAGATTCGGATTGGTCGGATTGCCCTGGAGATCGCCGACCTTTTCGTAGGCAGCAGCCAGCTCGCTCTGCAGACCGCGGTCGTCGTGCGCTTCGTTCGCCAGGCTGTCGAGATACTTGAGCGATTGCGCGAGGAGCGTTCGGCGTGCTTCGGTTGCGCCTTCGAGCCGCTCGATTTTTGGCGCGATCTCGAAAAGCAGGGCACGCGAAAGATGCCGCACATCCGCGAACCGCCGTTGCGCGCGGTCTCGTTCCTGGGCGGCGATGCGCGCCTGCTGCTTGGCAAGTTTAGCCTGCCAGGTAGTGGCAATCACTCCGGCGACCAGGCTAAGCGCGAGGAGGAGGGCGGCCGCAACGCCGACTTTGTGCCGACGCACGAACTTCCCGGCGCGGTAGCGTACGGTGCTTGTGCGCGCTCGCACCGGCAGACCTTCGAGATAGCGGCCCAAGTCGTCGGAAAATTGCGCCACCGAGGAGTAACGAAGCCCGGGCTCTTTGCGCAGCGCCATCAACACAATGTTATCGAGATCGTGGTCGAGAAGACGTGAAGCGCGGCCTGCCTGACTTGGCTGCGCGGGTTCCTGCGTCGTGATGGCTTCCTCCAGCTCCTTCGCGCTGGCGGTTGTTAGGCGGTACGGTTTCGCACCGGTGAGCAACTCGTAAAGGATGACGCCAAGGCTGTAGACATCGCTCGCGGTCGTGATGGCCTCGCCGCGCACCTGCTCCGGACTGGCGTAGTCCGGAGTCATCACCCGGTCCTGTGTCAATGTCTGAAAGGCGTCTTCTGCTCCAAGCAGCTTCGCGATGCCGAAGTCGAGCAGTTTCACTTCTCCTTCCGACGTTACGAGGACGTTCGAGGGTTTGAGGTCGCGATGAATGACTAGATGCTGATGGGCATAGCTGACCGCGCCGCAAGCCGCGCGAAAGAGCTGGAGGCGCTCGTTCGTCGTGAGACGATGATTCTCGCAATAGGTCGTGAACGGTTCGCCGGCGACGAATTCCATCACGAAGTAAGGCAGCCCGTCATCGCTCGTGCCGCCGTCGATCAGGCGGGCAATGTTCGGGTGCTCGAGCCGGGCGAGGATCTGTCGTTCGTTGCGGAAACGGCGCAGGATGTCGTCGGTGTCGAGCCCGCGCCGGAGGAGTTTTAGGGCAACTTCTTTTTGGTAGGCATCGTCGGCTCGCGCGGCGAGGTAAACCGTCCCGAGTCCCCCGCGCCCGAGTTGGCGAATGGTCCGGTAAGGTCCGAACTGACGGCTAACGAATGGCTCCTCCTCGACCGCGGCGAAGGCTTTCGCGGTGAGGGTCGCGGGCGGTTCCTCCATGAAGCCGCCCACGTAATCCTGCTGGCCGAGCAATGATTCCGCTTCGGCGCGGAGGTTGGCATCTTCGCCGCACGCCTGGTCGAGAAATGCTCCGCGCTCTTCCGCCTGCAGGTCGAGCGCGGAAGTCACGACCTCCAGGAGACGCTCGCCTTTTTCAGGTCGCATAAGTGGCACCGCGCGTCAGCTCGCGAAAGAGCCAGCATTTCGCAAAACTCCAATCTCGCAGGACCGTCTTTTCCGAGACCTTGAGCGCATCGGCGATCTCCTTCGTATCCATTCCGCCAAAGAATTTGAACTCGACCACTTCGCCCTGGCGCGGGTAGGTGCGAGAGAAATCTCGCAGGACCTCGTCCAGGGCGAGGAGATCGTCAGCCGATTCCTGCGGGACAAACTCCGCCGCATCGAGCGATAACTTGGGTTTTCCGCCTCCGCGCCGCCCAGTCCGGTGCGCGCGGGCGTAATCGACGAGAATCTGCCGCATCACCCGCGCCGCGATGCCGAAGAAGTGCGAGCGATTCTCCCACTCGATCTCCTTCTCGCGCACCAGGCGAAGGTAAGCTTCATGCACGACAGCGGTCGGCTGCAGAGTGTGATCCGAGCGTTCCCGCTGCAGATAGCCGCGCGCCAGTCGCCGCAGCTCGTCGTAAACGAGCGGGATCGCCTTGGCCGAGGCCTCGGGGTCGCCCTTGCCGATCTCCCGCAGGAGTTGGGTCACATCGGGGCGCAGGTCGTTCATGGTCAGCAAATCCAGGCATCTCCACCATAGCAAACGGGATGCCTCGGGAAAGAATACCCGAGATTCGCAAAATAGAATGTCCGTTCCGGGGAGGGTTTCTCGCAGAGGGAGGTGGGAGTCGATCCCAAAACACCATCATTATGAAGATAAAATTGCTCTTTTCACGCGGCGCAGTTCTGGCCGTTCTTTCCACCTTGGTGGTTCTGGCTTGCCTCCGCAGTTCTGCGGCCGCAGATCTTTATGCCTCCGATGTCGTCACCGGCGATATCCTGAGCTTTGCGCCCGACAGCACTCAGACTGTTTTCTCGGCCGTCGGCACGCCCCGGGGGCTGGCTTTCGACGCCGCGGGAAATCTCTACGTGGCCGACGGGATCGCGCTGGCGATTATTAAGGTCACGCCGGACGGCACGCAGAGCACTTTTGCCAGCGGACTGAATGATCCGCGCGGGATCGCCTTCGACTCCGCGGGCAACCTCTTCGTTTGCAACGCAGGCAATAACGAGATTCTAAAATTCACCCCTGCGGGTATGCAGAGCACGTTTGTGAGCGGCCTCAACCGCCCGGCCGACATCGTCTTCGATAGTGCGAATAACCTTTTCGAGTCCGATCGCCTGAGTGGATCGCTCTTCAAGTTCACGCCTGCTGGTATGCAGAGCACTTTTGCCACCGGCCTGAACTTGCCGGCGGGCCTGGCTTTCGACAGCGCGGGCAACCTCTTCGTGGTCGAGCAGGGGACCGCCTCGGTCTTGAAATTTGCGTCCGACGGCACCGGCGAGACCTTCGCTGCGCTCGATCCTTCTGATTTCCCGATCCGCGTGGCGATCGACGAAAACGACAATGTTTTTCTGAGCGATGCGCCCGCCGTCGGCGGGGGCCTGATCTATCAATTCACGCCCTCCGGCGCGCAGAGCACCTTCGCGACGGTCAGCGATACCATCGGATTTCTCGCCTTCGCACCTGTCGTTGCGACTCCACCGCCCGCAGCAAAACAACTTCTCAACATCTCGACCAGGCTCAATGTCCTGGCAGGGGACAACGCGCTCATCGGCGGTTTTATCATCGATGGCACTTCGCCGAAACGCGTCATCGTGCGCGCGATTGGCCCGACGTTAGGCGACTTCGGGGTCCCGAATTTCCTGGCCAATCCGACTCTCACGCTGAATGGGGCTGACGGCTCGGCCATCAGCAATGATAACTGGAAAGACACGCAACAAGCTGAAATCGAGGCGACCGGCTTTGCCCCGTCCAACGACCTCGAGTCTGCCATCGTCGCGACCCTCGCGCCGGGTGCTTATACCGCCGTCGTCCGCGGGGTGAATGATGGCACCGGGGTGGGCCTGATCGAGGCTTACGACCTCGATGCGACAACTGGCACTTTGGCCAACATCAGCACCCGTGGCTTTGTTGACACGGGGGATAACGTCATGATCGGCGGCTTCATCGTCGGGGATGGAGAGACGGACAGCACCGTGGTGGTGCGCGCCATCGGACCCACCCTGTCGGATTTCGGAGTCGCGGGAGCGCTCGCTGATCCCACGCTCGAATTGCACGATAGCAATGGCAGCACCTTGGCGGATAACGATAATTGGAAGGACACCCAGCAAACGGAGATCGAAGCGACTGGTCTCGCGCCAGGCAAGGATCTGGAATCCGCTATCGTCGCCACGCTGCCCTCCGGCAGCTACACGGCGATCGTTCGCGGGTCACTCGATACGAGCGGGGTGGGGCTGGTCGAAGTATACAATGTGCAGTAAGAAAAATCGTTTTCGCCTAGCGAAATGCCGGTCGGCGTGGGAGGGACGACCTCCATGTCGCTTGTGAACAACCTTTTCCGGATGAGCCAGGGCGAGATCCTGGGAGTCGATTTCAACAACGACGGGACCTGGGTCGGCTTCAGCATCGCGCTGCACGAGCGCGTCCCGTCCTCCTGACGCTACGAGCGAAGATTCAGCAGAAATCTTCAACTTGCAGCAGCCAGCTCCAGCCCGCCAGCATCCACATCTGCATTCCCCGGCCGAGCGGACGGTAAACGCGAGCCAGCAATTCCCCACGGCTGTGCACGTTGAAGTGCCGGTATAGCGCCGTCGTCTCAAGCGGAAAACACCAGGCAGCCGGAATCGAGATGGGCCTGATCAACCTGCACCGGCCATTGGGGCAAGCCTGGATTTGGGGAGCGTGAGCGTCGCATGCTCCACCTGTTGCACGTTGAGCTTGCTCCACTGGTCGGCAAATCGCTCGCCACTTCGCACGATGAACCCCTCGCGTCGTTGTCGCCCCGGCAGCGCGCGGTCC
>JBDTOL010000030.1:0-17233 GCA_039933235.1 Spartobacteria bacterium
GCTCGATCGTGAGGCGCGTGGCGTGGCCGAGATCGGTGATGTAGCCGAGCGCGCTGGAACCGGCATGAAAGGTGTAACCGACCGGCTCGACCGCGTCGTGCGGGACGGAGAAACTCTCCACCGTGATGTCGCAGATGGAGAAGGTGGCGCCGGTCCGGAAGATGCGCCAGTTGCGGTGCTCGCCTAACGAACCGCAACGGATCGCTTCCGCGGTCAGGGCATTGCAATAAATCGGGACCTGAAATTTCCGGCAGAGCACTTCCAGCCCGCAAACGTGGTCGCCGTGTTCATGAGTCAGGAGAACGCCGTCGAGTTCGCTGGGCGCAACGCCGCAGAGCGCAAGCCGAAGGACGAGCTGGCGTGCGCTCAAGCCGCCATCGACGAGCAGCCGGCAATGATCGGTCGCGATCAGCGCGCTGTTCCCGGCGCTGCCGCTCCCGAGCATGGTCAGACTAAACATGCCCGATTATTAGCGAAGCGGCGCCGTCGGCACAAATGGAAAGCAGGTTCTTTCGTCTCCGTCGAACTTTTTCGACAGCGGCGGCGGGATGGATACCGTTGCGCTGGAATGGACGACGCGATCGATTTGGCTGGGCTCCGGCGTGAATACGAAACCCAGGGTTTACGCCGGGCGGAGATGCACCAGGATCCGCTAGAACAATTCGCTACCTGGTTTTCCACCGCGGTAAGTTCCGGCCTGGCCGAAGCAAATGCGATCAGCCTCGCCACAGCCACCCCGGATGGAAAACCCTCGGCCCGGGTGGTTCTGCTGAAGGGGTTCGATCAGCGGGGCTTTGTTTTTTTCACCAATTACCAGAGCGACAAGGGACGAGAGCTGGAGGCGAACCCGCAGGCGGCCTTCGTCGTTTATTGGGTGCAGCTGGAGCGGCAGATTCGCGTCACCGGTCAGGTGGAGAAAACGTCACGGTCGGAGTCGGAAAGCTACTTCGCCGGCCGCCCGCGCGGGAGCAAGCTGGGCGCCTGGGTCTCGCATCAGAGCCAGGTGATCGATGCGCGCCGCATTCTTGACGCGCGGCTGGCGGAAATGACGGAGCGCTTCGCCGGGCAGGACGACATCAAGCTGCCCCCGCATTGGGGCGGCTACCGGATCTTTCCCGCGACAATCGAATTCTGGCAGGGCCGGGCCAACCGGCTGCACGACCGCTTTCGTTACACCCGCGCCCGGGATGACTCCTGGACGCTCGAGCGGCTCGCGCCTTAAGTCCGTTAGGCGCGAGCCGGTCCTCGAGCGATTCTAAAACCGTTACGGAGTGAGCGCCTAACGGTTGCGGGTGGAGGCGGGAGCTTCCGCCTCGCGTTCACCGCCGCCCCCGCCAAAGGCGTAGGAGAAGACGGCAAAAAACTGAACGTCGGGCGAGTCTTTCGTTACCCCAAAGAGAGGCGCGACATCGAAACGCATCCGAGCCGTTGGCTTATAGGCAAAGCTTGGACCGATCACGAAGCTGCTGATCGGATCTCCCCGCGTATCTTTAACGGTGAAGTTCTTATATTGCATTTCCAAACCCACCTTGAAGCGCTCGCGTGGCAGGAAGAGCGGCACCTGAATGCTCTGCGCGAATCCCCACTCGCGGCCGCGATCGCCGCTCGTCTCGTTCTCGAGAAAGGCGTTGAACGCCCATTGCACATCTTTGGTGATTTCTTCCGAGAGCAGAAGCCGGAACTCGTAGGCATCGGGCCGATTTGCCCGCGCCCTCGCCTCTTCTTCTCGCATCATCATCTCCTCCTCCTCCGGATCTACCTCTCCATCATTCATCATCTCTTTTGGCGGTCCTTCCTCGTGAAGAATCCTGCCGGTGCCAAACTTGTATTCGGCAAAAAGCGTCGGGTTCAACGGAATCTTGCCCCAATCGGCCAGCGCCCAGCGACCTTCGATGCTGAAACTCCCGTTCACTGTGTCGCCATCGAAGTTGTCCACCTCGTTCTCGATCGCCGCGCCGAACCGATAAGGAATACCGACTTCTATTTCCTGGGTGAAGCGATTATCGGCAGGGTCTCTGGAATCAAAATCGCCCTGATAAATCAGACCCGCGAAGACTTCTCCCGGCGCCAGAACGTAACCATTGGTGATCGGCGAAAAACGGCTGCGCGAAAATGCGCCCGGCGCGCCGTAGGCGCTCGGCAACTCATCACCCGTCACGATGATCGGCTCCTCGGTCAACGTCATCTCAGCCGGCTGCGAGACTGCGCGGGTCGAGGTCGTGGAGCTGGTCTTGACCCCAGTCGTCGGCGGAGCGGATGAGGCAACGCTCTCACGCGCGGCGTTATTGGTGGATTGAGTGGACGAAGCCGCGACTTGCGCGTGCACATTGGACCCGCAAAGAATTGCGGTAAGCAGGGCGGCAAAGAGGGTAGTGCCGAGGGTCGAAGCGTGACTTTGAAGCTTAGCGCACGCAGGACATTGGTGAATCATGGTGGCGGGTTTATCGCAAGGTCGGTGCCAAGACAAGGAAAAACATGATAATTTCGTAAGGTTTTATTAAACCTCCCTTTCTAGCCCTTTGGTGTTCCCTTTTCGGCGTGCGCACGACCGGGAAAGCGCAGCGTAGCCCGCGTGCCCTTCCCCACCTCGCTGGTCACAACGACCGACCCGCCGTGCAGATGAGCGATCGACTTAACCAGCGCCAAACCGAGGCCGGTGCCTCCGGAGCTGCGCGAGGCGTCGACGCGATAAAAGCGATCAAAAAGCCGCGGAAGATGCTCTGGCGCGACGCCGCAGCCGGTGTCTTCCACCGTAATTTGTGCTTCCGCCTGAAGGCTCGCCAGGCTAATTGTGATCTTGCCGTCTTCGGGAGTGAAGTGGACGGCGTTGTCGACCAGGTTGCTCACTGCGCGGCCAAAGAGAACCGGGTCGGCATAGACCTGGCCTTCCCCGGCGCAGGTGATTTGGAGCCGGCGCTCCTCAGCGATCGCCTCGTTGTAGGCCGCGATCCGCTCGATCGCCGCGCGGCCGTCGAACTGGGAACAGTGAAGCTTGCTCTCGGCCGCTTCGGCCCGGGCGAGGAAGAGGAGATTGTCGATAATGCCGGACAACCGTTCGCATTCCGCCACGCTCGATTCGATGACCGCGGCGTATTCGTTAGGCAGACGCGGCCGAGCCAGCGCGACCTCCGCTTCGCCGCGGATATTAGCCAGCGGGGTGCGCAATTCGTGCGCGAGATCAGCCGAAAATTGCGAAAGCCGGGTAAACGAATCCTCCAGTCGGTCCAACATGTCGTCGAAAGCGATCGCGACCGGCTGCAGTTCGCGCGGCCATTCCTCGGGGGGCACGCGCTCGTGCAGGCGATTAGGGCCGACCCTTTTGAGGGATTGGGTCATGTCTCCCAGCGGCCGCAAGCCGCGCCGGGCGACACTGATCGAGATGAGAGCCGAGGCGAGCGTGCCGCCGACCAATACGACTGCGACGAGGAGGCCAAATTCCCGCTCAAATTTCTCGTCGACCGTGCGGTCCTGCGCGACTTGGATGGTGTAGGCCCGGCCATCGGCCTGCGCTTTGATCGAGACTAACGAGAAGAGTTTCCCTTTGGTCTGGTGATTCGTGATCGGCAACTCGGTCGGCGCGGCGCTCGCGGCGGGTGGAAAGAGAGCGCTGGGCAGGAGGCTACTCATCCCGGGGCTTTCGGCCGCGACTTGTCCGCTCGCATCGAGCAGCCGCACCAGGTAGGAAGTCCGTTCTCCACCGTGCGGGTAATTCACTTCCTGCTGGATCAGGCGGGGACCTCCCGCCGAGCGTAGATCGGCGCGCAAGCCCAGGATCCGATCGATCAGGACGGCGCGGTCTTCCGCCAGTCCGTGCCTAACGACGATCCAGTAGAGCACTCCGAGCCCGCAGCAGAGGAGCAAAGCCGCCGCCGGTGTGAAAAGGAGAACCAGCTGCGAGGCGATCGAGCGCGGTTCAGCCGTTCTTGAGGACATAACCGGCGCCGCGCACCGTGTGGATCAGCTTCTTGGGAAAGGGATCATCCACTTTGGCCCGCAGACGCCGCACCATGACGTCGAGGACGTTGGTGCCGGTCTGAAAATCGATTCCCCAGACATGGCCCTCGATCTCTTTGCGCGAGACCACCTCGCCGGCCGAGCGAACCAGGTGCGCCAGCAAAAGAAACTCCTTCGACGTGAGATGAAGCGGTTGCCCGCCTCGCACGGCGCGGTGGCGATGGGTGTCGAGTTCCAAGTCTTCAAAGCGCAGTTGATCCTCCGGCTGCGCCGGGCCGCGGCGCAGGAGCGAGCGCACTCGGGCGACGAGCTCGGAGAAAGCGAACGGTTTCACCAGGTAATCGTCGGCTCCCAGCTCAAGGCCTTTCACCCGATCGGGCACACTGTCGCGCGCGGTGAGGAAAAGGATCGGAGTGTGCAATCCCTGGCTGCGCAATTCCTCGACCAGGCTCCAGCCGTCCTTTTTTGGCAACATCACATCGACTAACAAGAGATCGAAGGAAGCGCCCATGGCTCGTTCGAGACCGGCTTCGCCATCGGACGCTACCTCCACCCCGTAGCCTTCTTCCTCGAGACCCTTGGCGATAAAGGCGGCCGTCTTTTTTTCGTCTTCAATGACCAGAATGCGCATCGCAAGCACGGTTATAGATGTTGGGTTGACTGGCTTCAAGTTTTCCGGGGTGAACGAGAGCGCCTCTTTTTCACTCTGTCATCCCGATCCGCCGTAGGGCGGAGAGGGACCCCGCAATTGCAATCTCGATATTCTCAAAAGCAGACAGCGCCGATTGCAACTGGGCGTCTTACTCGAAAAACTTCTCGCCCTTTGGCCGCAAATCGAATTCGAGTGTCCAGGCCGCGGGGGACTGGTTGGCCAGATGCCAATACGCCTCCGCCATCTCATCGGGGTCGAGTCTCGGATCTTCGACCGGAGCCGACTCCCCCGCCTCGCCAATCACTCCATCTACCACCACATGCGCGACGTGCACTCCCTGCGGCCAGAGCTCGCGCGCGAGCGACTGCACGAGCCCGCGCAGGGCGAACTTCGCGCTGCTGAAAGCGAGCCAGCCGCCGCCCCGCACGCTCGACGTGGCGCCCGTAAAAATCATCGTGCCCGCCCCCGCGGCGATCATGTCGGGCGCCGTCTCGCGCGCGCAAACGAACCCGCCTAACGACGCGATGCGCCACGAGTTTTCGAAGTCCTGCGGCGTCGTCCCGAGCAGTCCGTCGCCGGCGGAGGAGCTCGCGTTGTGCAGCAGGATATCGATCTTTCCCCACTCCGTCCGGATGCGTTCGACGGCCGATTTAATTTCTGGGGGGCGACCGACATCGGCGACCACGGCGAGCGCTTTGCCGCCTCCTCTGCTGATTTCGCCGGCCAGCTCGTCGATAAAATCAGGATGCCGGGCAAGCAGCGCGACAGCGGTGCCGCCGCGCGCGAAGCGCCGGGCGAGCGAGGCGCCAAGGCCGGGACCGACGCCGGTGATGAGGGCGATTCGATCCGGCGTCACGCTTTTCCTCCGAAGGTCACATGATCATCGAGATCGATCAGATCCATCCACGTCCTGATGTCCTCACGGGTTTTTGAGAACGATCCGACGCGGCGGAAAAAGAAAACGAGCGTCTCCGCGTCGCTATCGGGTGTGCGCCGGACCATGTAATCGCTCCACTGCTCGATCTCCGATGGCGCAGGCTGGTGCGTGGCGTTGGCGGCGAGCCACGCCAGGATTTCGCCGTCGCTTTTTCCGGCGCCCAGTTGCTCGAGGAGAGCGGCCGGATCGAATCCGAGGAAGTTGATGATGTGCTGATCGAAAGGTGCATCGTAATTGAACTCGCCGTTTTTACCGGCCAGCGTGGCGCGACCCTTGTCGAGCATGCGCGGAAGAATGACATAGCCGCCGAGCCGGCAACGCGGACTGCGCGGCGGACGTTGCGTGAGATCGGGGGCGGAAAATGCGGGTATCTGAGCCGTGGCCATGAGCCGGTAAAATAGCACGCGCTTTGGGCGCTCGCAGGGCAACCTCGTGGTCGCGTGCATTGGAAAATCGCGTTACAGCTTCCCATGTCGAAGTCTTTTGGTGCAGTTCCCGGGTTGATTGCGTTTTGGGCGCTGGCATTGCTCGCGCCGCGAGCCATCGCGCAGGAGCAGGAGCTGGCGCCAATCGTCTCGCCACCGCCGGCGCTCGCGACCCCCTCGGCTGCGGCCACCTCTACTCCGTCCGCTTCGCCCGCGATGCAATCAGCGGCCTCACCGACCCCGGCCAGTGCCGCGCCGGTGCCGCTGACGGATGTCACTTTCAAAGGTCTGAAAGCGCGGGCGATCGGTCCGGCTGTGATGGGCGGCCGCGTTTCCGACATCGCGATCGATCCGCGGAACCCGGCCGTTTTCTATGTCGGGCTCGGCACCGGCGGCATCTTTAAAAGCAGCAACAACGGCGTCACGTTCGACCCGATTTTCGACAAGCAACCGCTCCTCTCGATCGGTGCCGTCGCGGTCGCGCCCTCCGATTCGGATGTCGTCTGGGTCGGCACGGGCGAAGCGAACGACCGCAATTCCTCCGAATGGGGCAACGGGGTCTATCGTTCGACCGACGGCGGGAGCACCTGGAGCAACGTCGGGTTGCCGGAGAGCCGCGCGATCGCGCGAATCGTGGTGCATCCGACCAAGCCGGAAGTGGCTTATGTCGCCGCGATGGGAAACCTCTGGAAGGACGGCGGCGAACGCGGCCTCTACAAGACAATCGATGGCGGCAAAACGTGGAAACAGGTCCTGCGAGCGCCTTCGCCTAACGATGTCCGGACCGGTTGCGGCGATGTCGCGCTGAACCCGGCAAATCCGGAAATCGTCTATGCCGCGCTCTACGCGCGGCAGCGCACCCCGTGGTCGTTTGCCTATGGCGTGACGGCGAACAACGGCAATGATGTCGGCGGCATTTTCAAGAGCAGCGATGGCGGAGCGACCTGGAAAAAATGCGGGGGCGGTCTCCCTGGCCAGACCGGCCGGATCGGGCTCGCGGTCAGCTCGAGCAAGCCGAATGTGGTGATGGCGATCGTGCAGAGCGACGAGGGCGGCGCGAGCGATATTCGCGATCTCCACAGCCGGCGCGGGGGCGTGTTTCGCTCGGAGGATGGCGGCGAGAAATGGACCCGGATGAGCGACATCAATCCGCGCTCGTTCTATTTCAGCCAAATCCGGATCGACCCGGCGAATGATCAGCGCGTCTACGTCCTTGGGATTGCTCTGCTTGTGTCGGACGACGGTGGCAAGAATTTCCGGGAAGATCTTTCCGAGAAGGTTCACCCCGATTGCCACGCGCTCGCGATCCAGGCGGGGAGCGCTCTGCCGCCCAAAGCACCCAAGCCGGAAGATAAAAATCAGCCGCCAAAAGCGCCGGTGAATCAGCGTCTTCTCCTCGGGACGGACGGCGGAGTGTATCAGAGCTACGCCGCGGGCAAGGTCTGGGAGCATCTCGACCGATTCCCGGCGGGGCAGTATTATCGCATCAGCGTCGACGACCGGCAGCCGTTCTATCGCATCGCGGGCGGATTGCAGGATAACGAGAGTTTCGTCGGGCCGAGCCAGGTGCAGAGCAAGGAAGGCCTGCGCAATTGCGATTGGACCGCGCTCGAGGGCGGCGACGGATTCTACGTCGTTTTCGATCCCTCCGACCCGGATATTTTTTATGCCGAAAGCCAGGAGGGATATGTTCACCGGATCAATCTCCGCACCGGCGAGAAACGCGACCTGCGCCCGGAGGCGCCGGAAGGCCAGGAACGTTATCGGTTCCATTGGAATGCGCCCCTCATCGGCAGCAAACATCAGCCGGGCGTGCTTTACCTCGCCGGGAATCACATCTTTCGCCTGACCGAAAAAGCGGAACACTTCGAGGTGATCAGTCCTGACCTGACCCGCCGAGAACCGGACAAGATCGCGACCGCCGGGAGCGGCGCGGAAAATTACGGGGTCGTCTATTCGTTAGCCGAGTCGCCTGTCAAGGCTGGCCTCCTCTGGGCCGGGACGGATGACGGCCGTCTTTGGGTGACACAGGACGGTGGGAAAAGCTGGACCGAGCTGACCGAGAAACTGCCGCAACCGGAGCGCGGCCAGTGGATCGTGCGGATCGAACCGGGCGCGAAAGATGCGAAGGTGGCCTACGTCGTGACCAACGCCTACCGGAGCGGGGACGATCGTCCCTTTATCCTGCGCACGGCCGATATGGGCCAGACTTGGCAAAGCGTGGTGGGTCGGGGCCTGGGAGCGAACAATCCGGTGGAAGTGATCCGCGAGGATCCGGTCAACTCGAGCCTGCTCTACGCCGGGACGCATTTCGGCCTCTTCGCTTCGCTCGACGGCGGCGGGCACTGGCAGCGGATCGGCGACTTGCCTAACGTCCGGACAGACGATCTCAAGATCCATCCGAGGACCGCGGATCTGGTCATTGGCACGCACGGACGGAGCCTCGCGATCATTGACGACACGCGCCCTTTCCGCGAGCTGACTCCGGAGGTGATGGCGAAACCGGCGCATCTTTTCTCCATCCCGCCGGCCCGGGGATTCTATCTCCTTTCCGGCTTTGCCGATTGGAACGGCAAAGGGACATACCGCGGCGAAAATCCGCCTGAGGGCGCGCTTCTGAGTTTCTGGGTGAAGGAGTTCACCGGCGAGGAAGTAAAGATCGCGATTACCAATTCCGCCGGTCAACCAATCGCGAACCTGAAGGCGCCGGGCGCGCCGGGCCTGGGCCGGGTGAACTGGGATCTGCGTCCGACGAAGGATGTCCTGATCAAGTACGGTGGCGACGATCCGGAGAAGTTTGTCCCGGGTGGCGATTACACAGCGGAGCTGAGCTACGGGAAAGAGAAGATGAAGCAGACCTTCCACGTCGAGATCGCGGAAGGGATCATCACTCGTTAGGCTCAGCTCTCGTCGGGTTTCCCCGAGGGCGCAAACAGGCGAGGGATCGGCCTAGGGATTTGTCCTAGGATTTAACGCACCCGCCATCCCATTGTCGCCCCGGATGAGGCGAGGAGAGTGGATGCACTCGGTCGCGGTGGGCGCGGGCGAGCCTCGAAATCCTCGCTTTATGATCCAACCCTTTGTCGATACCGCCGGTCTCGCTCAAGCCTCCGACGAAACGTTGATGCAAGCGATTACGAACCGCCGGCAGACGGCCTTGCGGGAGCTTTACCAGCGGTATGGGAAGACGCTGAAATCGGTCATCACCCGCGTCGTGCACGAAGAGGCGGAAGCGGACGACGTCCTGCAGGAAATTTTTCTCCAGATCTGGAAAGAAGCCGGCAATTATTCTCCCAAAGCGGGCAGACCACTAGGCTGGGTGGTAACCCTGGCGCGGCGGCGGGCGATCGATCGCCTGCGTCGCCGCCAGGCATACGGCCGGGCCAAGGACCGCTTCGAAGAACATGTCGGGCAGCAGCAATCGGGCGCCAAAGCCACGGGTGAGATCGACCAGGAACTGATTCGGTCGGATCTTCGCCGCTTCCTTCACCGGCAGATGGGCACGCTGCCGCTGTATCAGCGGGAAGTGATCGAGCTCTCCTTTTTCGAAGGCCGGAGCCATCGGGAGATTTCGCACCTGACCGGCACGCCGTTAGGCACGGTCAAAACCCGGCTCGAGCTGGGTTTGCGAAAGCTGACAACCTGCATCCGGCCGTTGCGCCGGAAAATCTAGCAGCGCGCGCGGTTCAATCCGCGTCGTCGGCGTCGGGTGCCGTGTCCTTGTCTTCCTCGATCTCCTCGTTCTCGAGCGAGAACCGGCGCTTGCGCTTGTTCGCGGGCAGGGGCGAGAGCGTCATGGTGATATTGCGCCCGGCGGCTTTCGGCTCCATCTCGACCTGCGCCATGGTCGCGAGATCATCGCGCACCTTGTACATCAGCTGCATGCCAAACTCCTGGTGCGCCATCTCGCGCCCGCGGAACTGCAACTGCACCCGCACCTTGTTTCCCTTGTCGAGGAATTGCTCTCCGTGGCGAATCTTCGTCAGGTAATCGTGGTCGTCGATGTTCACCCGGAATTTTATCTCTTTCAGCTTCGTGCCCGAGGCCTTCTTTTCCTTCTCTTGTTTCGAAATGTCGTAACGGAATTTTCCGAAATCGACGATCTTGCAGACTGGAGGGTTGGCGGTGGGTGCGACCTCCACCAGATCAAGACCCATGCCCTGGGCTCGCTTGATCGCCTCGGATAATTTCATCACTCCGAGCTGCTCGGCGGTCGAGCCGAGGATGACGCGGACTTCGCGCGCGCGAATCCGGCCGTTTACACGAATTTGTTGTTGCAGGGTTTGTTATCTCCGGGCCGGCGACGAGGGAGTGAGACTGACGCCGTCATTCTTATTGTCGCAATCTCCCGTCGCGCCACTCCAGGACGCGACGCACTCGGAAATCTTCGCGCCTGCGAGGAGCGCGTCGACCGGTCCGCAGCCTGGCCCGGACCGAGGGGAAGTAGTATCCGACATCGGCCAAGTCGCAAGGTGTTTCTGATGCAGGTAAATCAAGGCGGCGTGGTGCCAAAATGGGCGGCGTGCGCTTTGTAGCCGACGATGTCGTCGAGCATCGCATCGACCGTGGCAATGAGGGGCGCAACTTTGGCCAAGCCGGAGAAAACAGCGCGGTCGCCGATCGGCGTATCGATCACGAAAGTCGGCCGCTGCGTCACCTGGAGTGCATGAAATTCCGCCGTGCTCTCGCGAACGCGGGCCTCGATCTCCGGAGCTTGGGCGCGTTTGCGCAACTCCGCAGCGTCGAGGCCAACGGCGCGCGCGGCAATCTCGGCCGAGACTTGCCAGCGCGCGATTTTCTTTCCCTCTAGGAGCTCGGCCTTGCTCAGCGCGAGCCAGGCGCGGTCGTCTTCCACCCCGAGCGCCCGGGCCGCTTCCGCGGTGCAATTGGGAGCAAGGTATTCCTTGGCGCCCGGTTCGACCCAGCTGGCATTAAGCATCACCGGCGACCGCATCAACATGCCGCTGCGCCTGTAACACCACTCCGTCGCCTCCTGCGTCGGCGGCAGCGCCGCTTCATCCATCAGCGCGATCTTCCACTGGAAATCCACCGAATCCCGGTAGCGCTCCTGCAGTTCCTGCCAGGCCGGGACGGCCCAAAAGCACCATGACGAAATGACATCGAGGTAGTTGGTCACGACAAGTCTCATGTGACATATACGTCGCACACACACCCTTTCGCGAAAGTCCGAATGCGGAGTCCTTCACCTTGATCGATCTCAATCACATCTTTCTCTTCATCGCGGTCGTCTCGCCGTTGATCCTTCTCGTACGCATCGCCCGGTTGCGTAACCGGCAGAATCACGGCTGGCGCATCGCCGCCGTCATCGTGCTCGCCGGATGCAGCGCGGCCTATCTTGCGCTGCCGGCGATCGCCGGGTTTATCGGCGGAATGCTCTGGTTGCTCCTCCTGCTCATTCCCTCCCTCGCGGAAAGGAAGATCGAGGAGCTGCTGCTCGAGTGTCGCTGGCCCGAGGCGCGCCGTCTGGCGGTCGTTAGGCGCGTGCTGCACCCATGGGAGGATTCGCCCTACCGGCCCGCTCTGTTCCGCGCGCTCGAGCAGGCGAGCGCAGGCCGACTCGATCGCGCGCTCGATCAGCTTGCCCTGCAACGGGACGAGACCACGCCCGCCGGCTCATACGCCGCCGCTCTCACTTTCGCGCTGACCGAGAATTGGCCCGGCCTGGTGCAATGGTGTCGCCGCGATCTCTCGGTTACGGCAAATCCCGCGGTCCTCGCGCTTTTTTTCCGCGGCCTGGGCGAAATTGGAGCGATCGATGAGCTGGTCCTCCTCCTGGCTTCCCGAGCCGATGCGCGAGAGCCTCGCCTGACAATCAACCTGCCGTGGCTTTTTAATCTCGCGCTCGTCCTGGCCTTTTCGGGCAGAACGGAAATCCTGCTGAGACTCTGGCAGGGCGATCTCCAGCGTTTGCCGCCCGAGCAACAGCAATTCTGGCTCGCCACCGCTGAGCAGGCGGAAGGCCGGGAGGAAGCGGCCACGGAACGCCTGCACCGGCTTCGAGGAGCGACGAAGGATGCCCTTCTGCGGCGGTCGATCGATCATCGACTTGCGCACGCTGCGCCAGCCCGCCTTCTCTCGCCCAGCGCGGAGCGAATCGTCGCCCGGGCGGTGCATGAATCAAGCGAATCGGCCGGGGGGACGAGACGGCCGAGTGGAGGCGCGCCGGCCGTCTGGGCCCTCATCCTCTTAAACGTCGCAATGTTCGGCGTGGAGATGATGCTCGGTGGCTCGACCAATCCACTCGCGCTGCATAATCTCGGGGCGCTCGATCCGCGTTTGGTCGTCGTCCGGCACGAATATTGGCGGCTCTTGACCGCTCTTTTCCTCCATTACGGCGCGCTCCACATCGGCATCAACCTGCTCGGGCTTTACCTCCTCGGCCCGCCGCTCGAACGAATCATTGGCGCAGGTAAATTCATCCTCTGCTATCTGCTCAGCGGCCTCGGCTCGAGCCTTGGGGTGGTCCTGCTTTGGTGGCTGGGCTTTACCAAATCCGATCTGCTGGTGGGTGCTTCCGGCTGCATCATGGGCGTGATCGGTGTCCTGGCCGGTTTGCTTTTACGAGAGCGACGCTCGCCGCTGGCCGGGCGTCAGTTGCAGAACATCATTGCCATCGTCGCCATCCAGACCGCTTTCGACCTTTGGACTCCGCAGGTTAGTCTCGCCGCGCACCTGAGCGGCTTCATTAGCGGCCTCGCGATCGGGTTGGCCCTCGCCCGGGACCGTGGGTCGCAAGGGCGCCGGTAAAGCTTTCCGTCGCCGGTTGCGCAACTGTTCGAGGAAACGGAATGCTTGCTGCTAATGATTTTGCTGCCACTATTCCGCCTCTGTCCGAAGGCACGCTCTTTTCGCCATGCCGAATATCCAGACCTATAACGTCATCCCGAAACTCCCGGCGCCGCTCGAACCGCTGCGCGAGATGGTTTTTAATCTTTGGTGGACCTGGGAACCCTCGGCGCGCCGCCTCTTTCGGCACCTCGATCCCGACCTTTGGGATCGAACCAACCATAACCCGCTGCGCATGCTTCAACTCTCGCGCCAGGCGCGCCTGGTCGAGGTCGCGAAGGACGAACTCTTCCTGCGCGATCTCGCGGAGGTTTACGGGGCTTTCCAAAAATATCTCAGCCGGCAGGATACTTATGGGAAGGAAGGACCCGGTCGCGGGATTAAGAAGCCGATCGCCTATTTCTCGGCCGAGTTCGGTTTCCATGAATCCATTCCCAATTATTCCGGCGGTCTCGGCATCCTATCGGGCGACCATTGTAAATCGGCCAGTGATCTGGACCTGAACTTCCTTGCCGTCGGGTTGCTCTACCGCCACGGCTACTTCAAACAGCAGATCAACAAGGAGGGCTGGCAGGAAGCGATCAACCTGAACCAGAACTTCCACCACCTCCCGATTCGGGAAGTGATGCGCAATGATCAGATCCTGCTCGTCTCGGTGACGTTGTTGGGCCGGGAAATCTTTGCCAAGATCTGGGAGCTGCGAGTTGGCCGGGTGAATCTCTACCTGCTCGATACGGATATCGCCGAGAACCGCGCGGAAGATCGGTTGATCACGGCGGAGTTATACGGCGGCGATCTCGAGATGCGGATGCGCCAGGAGATCGTGCTAGGGATCGGCGGCGTGAAAGCCTTGAGCGCGCTCGGGCACGAAGCGGAAGTCTTTCACATGAACGAAGGGCACTCCGCCTTCCTCTCCCTGGAACGGATCCGGTTGCACGTCACGCAACATAACCTCGACTTCTACTCTGCCCTGCAGGTCGTCGCCGCCGCGAACATCTTTACCACCCACACGCCCGTGCCGGCGGGCAATGACTCGTTCCCGCGCGAGATGATGGTCCGCTACTTTACGGATTTTGCGGCTCAACTTCGGATTCCCTTCGACGAACTCTTTCGTTTTGGCCAGACCACAACGGATCCGGTTGCGGCTTTTAGCATGACGATTCTGGCGTTACGGATGAGCCGGCACGCCAACGGCGTGAGCAAGCTGCACGGAGAGGTGAGTCAATCTCTCTGGCAGGACGTCTGGGCCGGAGTGCCGACCCATGAGGTGCCGATCATTAGCATCACCAATGGCATCCATACCAAGACCTGGATGGCACCAGAATTTTCCGCCCTATACACAAAATATCTCGGTCCATGGGAAGACCACCTGACCGAGCCCGACTTTTGGCGCGGCGTGATCGAGATTCCCGATGCCGAGCTTTGGGACACTCATCAAAGGCTCAAGCTTCGGCTGGTTAATTTCGTTCGGCAGCGGGTGCGGGCGCGCCGGACCCGGATCGGCGAATCGCCCGAAGCCATTCGTTCGGTAAACTCGATCCTCGATCCCGAGATCCTAACGATCGGTTTCGCGCGACGTTTTGCGACTTACAAACGGGGGGCCCTTCTCTTCAGCGATCCCGATCGGCTCTTGCGCATGCTGAACGACCTGGCTCGCCCGGTCCAATTCGTCTTTGCCGGGAAAGCCCATCCACGCGACGAGGGAGGGAAAGCCCTCATCCAACAGGTCTACAAACTAACGCGCGAGACAGGGTTTCATAACCGCGTCGTCTTTGTCGAAGACTATGATACCTACATTGCGCGCCGCCTCGTGCAGGGAGTCGATCTTTGGCTGAACAATCCTTTGCGTCCATTGGAGGCCAGCGGAACGAGCGGGATGAAATTGCCCCCGAATGGCGGCCTTAACCTTAGTGTGCTTGATGGCTGGTGGTGCGAGGGGTTCAACGGCAAGAACGGCTGGGCCATCGGCGCCGAGATCGAGGATGGAGATGGTGAATTCCAAAATGAAGTTGATGCCGCCAGTCTCTACCAACTTCTCGAGAACCAGATCATTCCTCTCTACTACGCCAAGCCGGATGGCAAACTGCCCCTCGCCTGGCTGCAACTGATGCGTGAATCGATCCGTAGTGTCACTCCGGTTTTCAATACCCATCGCATGGTGACCGAATACACCGAGCGCCTTTATCTCCCCGCGGCCAAAGCGCACGCGGAATTGTCGCGCGACGGTTGGCGGGCCGCCGCCGAGCTTAGCCAGTGGAAGGCCCAGATGAGAAAGGATTGGCCCCAGGTGCGGATCACCGACGTGCAAATCACGAACAAGGACCGGCAGAACATTAACGTCGGCGATTCGCTCGAGGTTTCAGCGCGCGTCCACCTCGGAGCAGTCGATCCGAGTCATGTGCGGGTAGAAGCTTTTCATGGGGAAGCGGAAAATGACGCGCTGCGTAATCCCACGATCGCGATCATGGGCGAAGGTCGGCGGGTAGGCGGTGACGGGGATTATATCTACGAAGGCTCCATCCCAGCCGCTGAGAGTGGTACCTATGGCTTTAATGTTCGGGTCATACCGACCTACCCGCATCTCGTGCAGGCGCATGAGCTGCGGCTCATTGCCTGGGCCTGATAAGAGCGTCTGCTTTTATTCGGTTAGTCATCGCTGGCCAGAGGTCAGAGAAATCCCGGCGCTCTTACGCCGCGACTTAACCTACTAAAACATTACTTGCTCAATCCTCAGTCTGGCTTATAACAGCGCCATGGACGTATCTCTCAAACAACTGGAAGACGCAGTTGATATCAAGAAACAGATCAACCAACTGCAAAATCGGCTCAACAGCCTTCTCGGTAGCTCAGGTGCCTCAAGCAGTGCTTCTAGCTCTGCCGCGTCGAGCACGGGCGCAGCGAGCAGCGCCGCTCGTAAGGGTGGCAAAGGCCGCAAGAGACGCAAGCGCCGTGGTGGACTCTCCGAGGCTGGCCGCGAACGCATCGCCGCCGCCGCCCGCGCACGTTGGGCGCGCGCCAAAGCAAACGCGAGTGGTGGAAGTCAGGCTTCCTCCAGCAGCAAGAGCAACAAAGGTGGCAAGCGGGCCAAGAGCGGCAAGAAATCCAAAAGCAAAAAGGGCGGGATTAGCCCGGCCGGCCGCAAAAAGCTTTCGCAGATGATGAAGGCTCGTTGGGCCGCTCGCCGGAAAGCCCAGGGCTAATTTTTCGACGGTACGCAGCGCACTAAAGTGCGGCTACCGCCTCGATAAACTCTCGATAATCCGCGGCCTCGCGCGCAGCCTTGTTCAGCGCAGCGAGCCGCGGATTGTCATTTGGTTGTGACAGCTGCACCCGCTGCGGATCGCTTCCGTTGGCGAAGACGATCTCGTCCCACTGGATGGATCTTATTTCCGAATCGAAACGAGCTACGGAACGGCCCCGGAAGTAAGCTCGTGTATCGCTTGGTGGGGCGAAGATAGCCTCCTTGATTTCCGCTTCCGTGACGAAGCGCCGCATCGTCCCCTGGCGGACCAGCTCGTAGTAAAGTCCTGTCTCGGGCCTGATATTGTGATACTCGAGATCGATCGATTGCAACCACGGATCGGTCCAGGATAACTGCTCTTCCTGGAGCAAGGCCTCGAGCAATTCTTTCTTTGCCACCCAATCCACCCGGTCCCGGCAGAGCCGCACGTCGCGCTGGAGGTCGTTCAGGACTGTTTCCCATTCTCCGAGCAACCACTCCGTCTCTTTACTCGCGTCCTGCTTCGCCTTTTGCGCGGCACGCAAATAGATCCGTTGCACATCGATGGCCGAAATCTTTCGGCCATCAGTTAGTTCAATGATCCAGTCATATGTCTGGTCTCGACTGATCGACTTCGTCGCGTCGATCGGCTGCGCGATTTCGAGTTGAGGAACCAGCCCGCGCTCAATCAGGTCGAGCACGAGGGCCGTCGTACCCATCTTCAGCGCGGTCGCCCATTCACTCATGTTGGAGTCACCGAGGATGACGTGGAAGCGGCGGTACTGGCTGAAGTCCGCGTGCGGCTCGTCGCGCGTGTTAACGAGCGGCCGCCGATTCATCGTATCGATGCTGACAAGGACGGCGAAGAAATCTGACCGTTGCGAGATCTGGTAGGTGCCAGGCTGCCCGGCAGCGCTCTCTGCTTCGATCCCCATCTTACCGGCGCCGGCGAAGATTTGCCGGGTAATGAGAAACGGAAGCACGCCGGCGACGATTCGATCCCAGGGCACATCGCGGCGCATGAGATAGTTGTCGTGACAACCGTAGCTATGGCCGGAGAAGTCGGTGTTGTTCTTGTAGAGCCGCACTTCCTGTCCGTCCGGCAGCTTCAGATTGCGGCGCCGGGCGCACTCCGCCAGGATCCGTTCGCCGGCTTTGTCTTGCGCTACGAGGTCGCGCAGGGTGGTGCATTCCGGGGTCGAATATTCGGGGTGCGCGTGATCGTTGTAGAAACGCGC
>JBDTOL010000031.1:0-3780 GCA_039933235.1 Spartobacteria bacterium
TGAGCGGCCACGCCTTGATCGAGGGATACAAGGTGGCGATCGCGGTGATGGATTTCAGCTTCCTGGCTGCGACCATGGGCTCGGTCGCCGGCGAGCGTATCACCCGCGTGATCGAGTATGGAACGGCGCAGCGCTGCGGCGTGATCGTCGTCGCCGCTTCGGGCGGTGCGCGCATGTACGAGGGCATGCTCAGCCTGATGCAGATGGCGAAGACGAGTGGCGCGCTGGCCCTGCACGCCTGTAAGAATCTGCCGTTTATTTCCGTCCTGACGAACCCGACGACGGCCGGCGTGATGGCCAGTTTCGCGTCGTTAGGCGACGTCATCATTGCGGAGCCAAAGGCGATGGTCGGCTTTGCCGGGCCGCGCGTGATCAAGGAGACGACGCACCAGGATCTGCCGGAGCGATTCCAGACGGCGGAGTTTCTCGAGGAACACGGGCTGATCGATCTGATCGTGCATCGCCGGGCGCTGCGCGCGCAGCTCACGCAACTGCTGGCCTACTTTTCCGCCACCCAATAGCAACCTGTGGGAAACGCCCCGTCTCCTTACCGGGCCGCCCTCGCCTGGCTCTTCGGCACGCAGCGTTTCGGGATTAAGCTCGGCCTCGACAACATTCGCCGGCTCGGCGCCGCCCTCGAGCTCCCCGCGCCTAACGAGCGGATCATCCACGTCGCCGGAACCAACGGCAAAGGCTCGGTCTGCGCGCTGCTCGACTCCGTCGCTCGGGCGGCGGGCTATCGGACCGCGCTCTTCACCTCGCCGCACCTGGTCACGTTTCGCGAACGCATCCGGGTCGATGGAAAGATGATCTCGGAGGAAGAGGTGACCCGCGGCCTGGTCAAGATCCGCGACCTTGTGGCGGACTGGGATCCACACCCAACCTTCTTTGAGATCACTACCGCGCTCGCGCTCGATCATTTTCGCCGACACGAGGCCGATCTCGTCATTCTCGAGACTGGAATGGGCGGACGACTCGATGCCACCAACGCCTTTGAGCCAGTGGTTTCCGTTCTTACACCGATCGACTTCGACCACGAGAAATGGCTCGGCGCCACGCTGAGCGAGATCGCAAGCGAGAAGGCCGGGATTATCAAGCCGGGCGTGCCGGTTATCTCGGCCACGCAATTACCAGAAGCAGAGGCGGTCGTTCGCGCGCGCGCGACGGGGTGCAATGCGCCGCTCGATTTCGTCACGCAACCGTTCACCCGGTTTCCGATTGGCCTAAGCGGCACCCATCAGCAGGAGAACGCCGCGCTCGCGCTCTCCGCGCTGCATACTGTCGGGATCGAAATTAAAGAGGAAGCGATCGCGCGCGGGCTGGCGGAGGTGGTCTGGCCGGCACGCTTCCAGCGCTGGGATAAACGCACGATCATCGATGGTGCACACAACCCTGCCGGCGCGCGCACCCTCGCCGCGACGTGGCAGGAAATATTCGGACAGAAACAGGCGACCGTGCTCTTCGCGGCGCTGCAGGAGAAGGATGTTGCCGCGATCTGTGTCGCTCTCGCGCCCATCGCGCGCCGCTGGTTGTTGCCGGATATCCGCAGCGAGCGCGCTCTCGCTCCCGCGGCACTGCGTCTGACGATTGGCCAGCAGTTGCCTAAGGCGCCGGTCGCCGTTTTTCCCTCGTTCGACGCAGCCCTCGCGGAAGCCCGGGAAGACGCCGCGCCGATCCTCATCACTGGCTCGTTGCATTTTGCCGGCGAAGCCCTCGCCGCCTTGAGCGGGGAGCCGGCGGCATTTGAGGAATGCCTCCAGTGAGCCGAGTGCAATTTACCGCTAAAAAAGCGCAATCCGTCGGCAGCAGCCCGGTCTTTTTTCCACTAGCCTGATCCTGTGAAATCGGGGACGGCGACCGCCAGCATCGTCAACTTGCCGCATCCCGGCATGCAGGAGAATGCGCCGCGGAAATCGAGCATCTCTCGCTTCCTCCGTCTGCTCCTCGCGACCGGTCTGCTGGCCTCCGTTCTCTGCGTGCTCGGCGTCCTTATCTGGCAGGGCGTCACCTCGCACGGCGCGCCCGATCCGGAATATCCCTCCACCAGCCCCGCAATGGCATTCCTCGATATCGGCGTGCTCGTTTTTCGCGAGGGGCTGGAATGCATCCTCGTCCTGGCCGCGATCACTGCGAGCATGACGGGACGACGCGCAGTGCACCGTCGTCCTGTGGCGTGGGGAGCGGGTCTAGGATTCGTCGCGACCGGCGCCACTTGGTTCATCGCGATCGGGATCATGAAGCAACTGATCGACAGCGTACCCGCGCTCGATCTGCAGGCGGCGACCGGCCTGCTCGCCGTGGTCGTGCTGGTCGTGATCATGAATTGGTTCTTCCACAAAATTTACTGGGGCGGCTGGATCCGTGCGCACAACCGGCGCAAAAAAACGCTCCTGGCCAGGGCGGGTGACGACCGCGCTTCCCGCCGTCGTTTGCTCTGGGGCCTGGTCCTGCTCGGTTTTACCTCGCTCTACCGGGAGGGATTCGAGGTGGTGCTCTTCCTGCAAAGTTACCGGCTGAAGTTCGGCAATAGTGTCGTCCTGGAAGGCGCGCTCGTCGGGCTCATTCTTTCCGGGATGGTCGCGGTGCTGACTTTCGGGCTGCAACGTCGCCTCCCGTATCGACGTATGCTGATCACGACGGGGATTCTGCTGGGCGGCGTCCTGCTCGTGATGGTGGGCGAACAGGCGCAGGAGATGCAGCTCGCGCACTGGATCTCGACCACGCCGATCCCGGCGCTCGAGCCATTTCTAAGGCCGTGGATGGGACTGTGGTTTGCGATCTTCCCGACGGTCGAGACGCTGATTGCACAGCTGGTTGCCGCCGTCGTGGTCATCGGCTCATATTACGGCGCGAGGCGTCTGCGCGAAGCCGCGCCCGCCGGCCTGCCGGAAAGAGCCTAACGAAGGAATGTCTGCCGGGTAGCGCGCGTCTCGCGTGCTGGCGAGGCCTCCCGCCATCGCGAACTTTTCTGGAAGGCGCACCGCGGAGGGGAAGTTCGTTTCGTAGGACACCGAATTAGCACGCGGGACGCGTGCGCTACCCGGCCTCTGGCTCGATCCGCGGGAACAAGGGAACCGGCTTCCCGACGACATGGCCATCCGGCAGTTCCCCCCACTCCGCCTCGCCTAACGAGAAGCGGTCTTCCCGTCCGCTCAGTTCCATTTTCCAATGGAGCTGATCGAAGATGCCATGCGCGGCCTGGGGAAGAACTGGCGAGACCAGGATGGCGATGATGCGGAGCCGCTCTGCCAGATCATAGATAACTTCAGCGACCGCTCCGTCCATCCCCTGCTTGGCCATCTTCCACGGCGCGGTTTGTTCAATGAACTGGTTTGCTTCCCGCGCGATCTGGAGGGAGTTCTCGAGCGAGAGGCTGATGGCGTACTCTCCCGCCAGTTGCACGAAGCCTCGCACGAGCGTGTCGAGAGAATTTTCCGCGGCTGGGGTTTCACCGCGAGATAAGCCTGCACTGCAATAGCGGCTCGCCATGTTCAAGCTGCGGTTGAGCAGGTTGCCTAGCGAGTTAGCGAGATCCGCATTGTAGCGTTCGATCAGCCGCTCTTCCGAAAAGTCGGAATCTTTTCCGGTGACGATATCGCTCATCAGATAATAGCGGAGCGCCTCCTCACTGTATTTGTTGGCAAGCTCGTCAGGGTCAATCACGTTGCCTAACGACTTGCTCATCTTCGTGCCACCCATGTTCCACCAGCCGTGAACGAGGAATTTCGGCATCTGCTCGTCCGGGAAACCGAGGGCGTGGAGCATGATCGGCCAGTAGAT
>JBDTOL010000032.1:0-28203 GCA_039933235.1 Spartobacteria bacterium
TTTTGCCTCCCGCCTAACGGCGTGGTCGAGCTGGGCGCGCGGGTGGAAGTCTAGGTCGCAGTGAGGTGGGCCAGCACTTCGATCTCGGCGGTCTGCGGGAACATGTCGAAAGGGGTGACGCTCTCCAGCCGGTAGGCTGCCCCGAGGTCGGCCAGGTCGCGCGCCAGTGTCGGTGGGTCGCAGGAAACGTAGAGGAGCGTTGAGGCCGGTCGTTGCCGAAGAATTTCGCGCACCTCGGCGCTCAAACCGGTCGCCGGCGGGTCCACCAAAACCGTGGTTGTCTCGCGCTGTGCGAGCGCGAGCTGCTCGGCGAGGTTGGCCGCCAGGTCGCCGGCGAGATACGTTTCCTTCACCTCCGCGCTCGCCTGCGCCGCAGCGATGGCATGGATATCCCAGTCGAGCCCGATGACGCGCGCGAACTTGGCACGCAGTCGTTTCGCGAAAAACCCCGCCCCGCAATACGCGTCAATCAGGAGAGACTGGCCCGGGCCGATCAGGCCATCGATCGTGTCGGCCAAGTGGATCGCCACGGCATCGTTCGTCTGGGAGAAGACGCGGGGACCATCGCGCTGGACGCGCAGCGTGTAGTGGCCATCGCGTGGCCGGCGCGCGCGCAGCGTGGCTAGCTCCTCATTCACTTCCGGCGCCGCGATGGGGCAACAGGCCACGTCGATCAACCGGTGCGCGTCGTGACGGAAAAATCCGATGATGCCGTTCTCGACATGAACGGTAATGCGATTGCGGTATTCGTAGTCGAGCGGCGACGGAACGATCGGACGCAGCGGCGGCTCGCGGAATTTGCCGATCCGCTGCAGCGCCTGGCCGACCTGGCGCGACTTCCAGTGCAACTGGTGTTCGTAATTCATCTGCTGATAGCTGCAGCCGCCGCAGCGTCCAAAGTAAGGGCAGCGCGGCACCACGCGGTGCGACGAGGATTCGATCACCCGCACGAGATCCGCTTCCGCGAAAGACTTCTTTTCCCTCAAGGTCCGGGCCACGACTCGCTCCCCTTCGATCGTGAATGGAACGAAGACCGCCTTGCCATCGGAGCGCCCCACACCTTTTCCGCCAAAGGCGATGTCGTCGATGACCAAATCCACTTCGCGTTCCATCCGCCGAAGCTCGCAGAAGTGTGACGCGGCGTCGAAGAGCATTGTAGGGCGGGCGCTCCGCCTTGCCTAGGTTCATCCGGCCGCCTGACGGAAACCAAACTGGGCAGGCGGAGCGCCCGCCCTACAACAGCGCCTGCACTGTTTTCAGGTCGGGATCCTTTTTCGCGATCTCGCGAAAGTGGGCGTCCATCTGGAAGCTCGTCTCGAGGTGCCGTTGCGCAGCCAGAGGGCGGCCCAGGAGCGCTTCGTAACAGCCGAGATTATAAAAAAAGATCGGCTCCCGGCGCAGCGACGGCGGACCTTTCAAAAGGATTTTGCGCGCCTCTTCGGTGCGGCCGAGTTGGTTCAGACAAAATCCCGCATGGAGGAAGCCGGCGCCGCAATCCGGAGCGACGCGGCAGAGCTTGCGGCTGAACGCGAGCGCGCGCGTCCACGACTTGCGGAGCATCAAATGATGCAGGCGCAGTTGCAGCACCTCCGGGCGATCCTGCTGCCCTTTCGGGATGGAGTTGAGTGCGGCCATGGATTCGCGATCCATCCCGAGTTCGGCGTAGCCGCAGGCGCTGCGCAATTGCCAATCGAGCGTCATCGGCCGATGAACTAGCAATTGCCGGGCCTCGGCGTCTGTAGCCGCTTCGCTACGCGAAGCGCGGGTATCGGCACGGCCAACAGAATTCCCCCCGCGTCGCCCACAGGGCGAGCTATAGCAGCGCTTCGAGCTCGGTTAGTCGCCGGTCAAAAAGCCGGAGCGTGCTCTCGACCGGGGCCGAGCTGCGCATGTCCACACCCGCCGCCTGCAGCGTCTCAAGAGGAAACTTCGAGCCGCCCGATTTAAGGAAACCTAGATACGCCTCGACCGCGCCGGACGTGCCGTTCAGGACCCGCTCCGCCAACGCGATCGCGGCCGACACCCCGGTGGCATACTTGTAGACGTAAAACGCGCTGTAGAAATGCGGGATCCGGAGACACTCGAGATCGAGTTCGGGATCAAGCACGACGCCCGGACCGAAATAAGCCTCAAGCAGCTTGCGATACTCGCTCTTGAAAACATCCAGGGTGAGCGCGTCGCCCCGCTCCTCGATCGCGTGAATGACCTTCTCGAATTCGGCAAACATCGTCTGCCGATAGAGCGTTCCGCGAATGTCGTCGATCTGGCGATTGATGATGTAGGCGCGCATCTTCGGGTCGTCGGTCTGCTCGAGCAGGTAGTGGGTCAGTAGCTCCTCGTTAAAAGTGGAGGCGACCTCCGCGAGGAAGATCGGGTAATCGGCATCCTGGTAGAGCTGGTGGCGGTGCGCGAACCAGGTGTGCATCGAATGCCCGGCCTCGTGCGCCAGGGTGTAGACATCGGAGAAGACGTCGCGCTTGTAATTCATCAGAATGTAGGGCGGCGCGCCGTAGCTCCCGCTGGAGAAGGCGCCGCTCCGTTTGCCTTTCGATTCGTAGCGGTCGCACCAGCGGCCGCGCAGGCCTGCGCCTAACGATCCGACGTATTCCGCGCCTAATGGGGCGAGCGAACTGAGGACTTTCTCGATCGCCTCATCGAAGGAGACATCGATTTCGATCTCCGCCACCAGCGGCACATAGGTGTCGTAGACGTGCAGTTCATCGAGACCGAGCGCGCGCCGTCGCACCTCGTAGTAGCGATAGAGCGGCTGCAGGTTCGCCCGCACCGAGCCGATCAGTCCGTCGTAGACCTCGCCCGGGATGTCGTCCTTGAAGAGCGATGCTCCCAGCGCCGAGGGATGATTGCGGGCCCGGGCCCGAAAGATATCGGCCTTGACGGAATAGGAGAGCGCCGATGCCAGGGTGAATTGATGGTCGCGAAACTCGGCGTAGAACTGGTGAAAAGCGCGCTTCCGCAGGGCGTGATCGCGCTTCACCAGGAACGAGCTGTAGGAGCTCTGGGTGAGCGGCCGCTCCTCGCCCTTCTCATCGATGAGCACGCCGAATTTCATGTCGACGTCGGTCAGCTGCGAGAAAGCGTCGTCGTAGCCGTCGAGCGCGGAGCTGCCGAGCGCGAGCAGACGCTCTTCTTTCTCCGACAGGATGTGCGGCTTCATCCGGCGGACTTTGTGCAGCCGCATCCGCCACTCCTGAAGCGCGGGATCGTCGAGAAATTGCGCGAACTTGGCGTCGTCGATCGCCTGGATTTCCGGAACCAGAAACGCGGTCGTCTCGCCGATCGTGGTGAGCAAATTCTGCAGTTGTCCCATTCGCGCGAGATACTCGGGGTCCGCGCCATCCTCGGCCAACTGGAGCGAGGCGTAGTGATAAACGCGCTCGATTTTCAGGTCGAGCGCCTTCTCAAATTCGAGCAGCTCGGCCAAGACCGCGGGCGATTCGCCGACGCGGCTTTTCCAATTCGTTAGGCGAGGGAAAGTCGCCTGGATCCAGGCGAAGTCTTCACTCCACTTATCCGCATTGCCGAAGAGGAGCGAGAGATCCCATTTATCGCTCTCGGGAATGTCGGCCCGCGTCCGAGTTTTCGTTTCGTCCATGTTGGTTTTCTCGCCGCAAAACGTCGTTCTGTCATCAGCGTGCATTCTTGCACGATCCAGAAATGCAGCTTGGTGAAGACCGGGTCGGAAAGTTACCCTGCGCAAAATGAGCACACTTTTCGCGCGATTTTGCTGTTTTCTTCTCCCCTTCACCTGGGCCGCGAACTTGACCGCAGCGGAAACGCAACCGGCCCGCGAACCGGTCATCGTGATCAAGGCCGCCCGCCTGCTCGATGGCCGCGGCGGTCCTCCCGTGACGCCCGCGATGGTGCTGGTGGAAGGCGAAAAGATTGCGCAAGTTGGTTCTCAACTCGCCGTGCCCGACGGCGCAAAGGTGATCGACCTGGGCGATGCCACCTTGCTCCCCGGATTGATCGATCTGCACACTCATCTCACAGGGCAACGCGAGATCCATTGGGAGGACGCGCTGGTCAAAACCACTCCCGGCCACGACGCGCTCTGGGGCGCTCGCAATGCCCGGGTAACTTTGCTGGCCGGCTTCACCACCTGCCGCGACATGGGCCCGACCTGGCCCTTTGTGGACGTCGACCTGCGCAACGCGATCAACGACGGTGCCGTGCCCGGGCCCCGCATGCTCGTGGCCGGGAATTACGTTTCCTCCACCGGCGGCGCGGGCGACGCGAAACAGTTCTCGATCTATCTCGAGGCGCCGCTGGTGAAAAATCTCGCCGACGGCCCGGAAGAAATAACCAAGGCGGTCCGGACCAATTTCAAGCACGGCGCCGACTTCATCAAAATCATGGCGACGGGCGCGGTCCTCTCGAAAGGAATCGAGCCCGGGCGGCAGCAATATTCCGATGAAGAAATCAAGGCGGCAGTGGTCGAAGCGACGCGCTGGGGCGGGCAGGTTGCGGCCCACGCGCACGGCGCGGCGGGGATCAAGGCGGCGATTCGCGCGGGAGTGCGCACGGTCGATCACGGTTCCAATCTCGACGAAGAGGCAATCGCGTTGCTCAAAGCCTCAAACCGCAAAAGCTTTTACGTGCCGACGCTGGGCGTGATCGACGCGATCGAGAAGGACGGCGCTAAAAACAACATCCCGGAATCAGAACGTGAGCGCAGCCGCAAGATGAAGGGCGTCATGTTCGCCGGCTTCCAGCGCGCGCTCGCGGCGAAAATCCCGATCGGTTTCGGCACGGACGCCGCTGTAATCGAGCACGGCGAGAATTGGCAGGAATTCGCCGTCCGCCACCTCCTCGGCGAAGCCACGGGCGCCGGGATCGTGGCCGCGACCAGTGTAAACGCCGAGATCATCGGCTGGAGCGATCGTCTCGGCAGCGTGACCGCGGGAAAATTCGCCGACCTCATCGCCGTGCCGGGCGATCCTTCGCAGGACGTTGCGCTTCTCGGGCGCGTCGGGTTCGTCATGAAAGGCGGAACGGTTTACCGCGACGATCTTTCGCGGCGCTGAGATCAGGCCGAGCTTTTTTTCCAGAGCCACGCACCGATGGCCACGCGTGCGATCGGCTGAAACCCGTAGCCGACCCACGCGAGTTTATCCCCGATCAAATCCACGCCGGCCACCGTGTCGATGATCGCCGGGAGAGAGAGCGCAGCCCAGCCCAGGAAAAGAAAACCGAGCGCGCGATCGGGATGACTCCCGTTCACGAGCGCCATCCCGTAGCAGAGGAGCCCGAGAAAAAAGGCGACGATGAAGATGAAAAAAAGCGCACTGTTCAGGCCTTGGAACGCCTCGAGCAAGAGGCGAATGTGAGCCCGCGCCTCCGGGTCGGGATTGGTGGCGTAGCGCTCACGCAGATTCCGGTTCGCGGCAAAGAGCGCGAGCGACGTGCGCAAGATTTCGGTCAAGGCGAAGACCACGAAAGCGAGAAACCCGAGACCGGTCCAGCCCGGGCTGGCGCGGAAGATCAGGAGACAGATGGCCGCCATCGAAATGACGACCAGGAGGCAATGGAAAAGCACGATCCAGAGCCGCAGCAGATAGGGCCCGCAATGGCGCAGCTCCAGTTGCTTTTCAAACGTGTCCGCCCCGGCCCAAAGCTGGGGCATGAGATGCACCGCCAGCGTCGTTAGGGCAGTGACGAAGGCGCAGACGGCGGCGAACCGGAGAAACTTTGGCGAAGCGTCCATGGTCGTCGGTGGCGGCGATCCTTCAGGTTGGCTGCACCGGGGTCTTCTGGCCGGCCAGCCCTTCCAGCTACTGCCGCACTTCCTTCGCCGGCTCGCCTCCGGCTTTGACATGAGCCAGCAGCGGGATCCCGTGCGGACCGGGAGTGTTGAGAAAGGCCGGGTATTTTTCGAGTGCGTGCTTGACCACGGGCGTGAGTCCGAGCATGGCCGCGGCAAAAAGATCGAGCCGGGCCCCGTGCTCGAGGAGAAAGAGCGCGATGTCAGGGCGCCCCATGTGAGAAGCGCCGCCGAGCGCCGTCTCGAAGTCGCCGCCACCCCAATCCCAGGTTGCATTGATGAGGGTCGGATCGGCCCCGAGCAATTTCTGGGTTTTCGGCAAATCGCTGTGCGCCGCCCGGACAAATTCCTCCACCCGCGCCGCCACAATGGGCGACGGGCGCGGCGGAGCGCTGGTGGCTGGACGAGCCTCCTTGTCCTGCGCCGAAATGAGCGACCGCCCCGCGGCCACGACTGCCACCGCGGCGGCCGAGCCGATAACATTTCTCAGAAACACACGCCGTGAGTTCATAATAAGGGAGTTTGGAACCGGTTACGCCCTGTCGAGAACCGTCGCGGCCTGCGCGCGCTCACTTCACCCGTGCCGAAGCCAACATCAGACCCGCGATTTCCTTCACCAGTTTGGCGACGAGGTTGGCGGTCAGATCGCCCACGTCGCGGCGCGGATTGAATTCGACCAGATCCGCTCCGACGACGTCTGCCTCCAGCGTCATGAGCGCGTCGATCACCTCCCGCGTAGTGAACCCGCCCGGTTCGTGGTGCGACACGCCGGGCGCAAACGCAGGATCGAGCGCGTCCAGGTCGAAGCTGAGATAGACCGGCCCTGTCAACGTCACTTCGCGGCCGGCGCGCCAGTCTTTCATCTCGATGATCTCGACTCCAAAACGGGCCGCTTGCGCGCGCTGGTGCGGATCAAGCGTGCGCACCCCCACCTGCACGAGACGCCTGGCCAGGCCTTCCTCCATGATGCGTGCGAACGGGCAGGCGTGCGAGTAGCGATTGCCCTCGAAAATATCGTAAAGATCGGAGTGCGCATCGAACTGAAGAATCGTTAGGTCGCGGTATTTTTTGTGGAACGCCTTCATGATCGGATAAGTCACCGCATGGTCTCCGCCCAAAGAGATTGGCCGGAAATCCTCGCTGAGCAGTGCGCCGATGAAGCGTTCGATTTCTGCGAGCATCTCAAGGCCGGACCGAATCGGAACATCTCCCTCATCGACAAAGTCCGTGCGGGAGAAATCAACGCCGCTCTCACTCCGCAATCCGGAAGCCTCGGAGAAGAGCGCGGCGCGAATCAAGGGCGGAGCTTCAGCCGGTCCGCGCAGATAGGAAGAATTCTCGTCCCACGGGATCCCAGCGAGGGCAATTCGGTCGCGCGGCGCTAAAGCGTCGCCTGCTTGGATGATAGCCATCAGGTTCTCCGGTCCCGCCTAACGAAATCCCGCTTCGCCTTCCTGGTGCAAGCGCGGACCCTTTGCGACCAGCTTTCGATCCCGCGCGCGATCGGGTGCCCAGGATTACACACCCAGAGCCGCTCGCGCTCGCCCGCCTCGCGCCAGGTGAGCGAACCGGTCGTGCCCATCAGGCGCTTGAAAATTTTCGAAAAATGCGCGGAATGGAGAGCGATGAAGCCCATGCCCTGCCAGATCCGCTCGAGCACCCGCTGCACCACCGGGTCCCGCACTTTGCCGTGGCCCGCGTGGCCCCACCAGACCAGCACGTCGGTTTCGGCTAAAGCACTCTTCGTTAGGCCATGCTGCGATTGCTCGAGGGTAGCGGTGCGGACCCGCAGGCCGCGGTCTTCACGCAGCGCGTCGGCGATGCAGTTGTGCATCCCTTTCGGATAAATCTGGCGCACGATCGCATTCTTGCGCTCATGCACGTTCTCACCCCAGACAGTGACGCGGAGCTGGTCGGGCATGAGGGAAGGTTGGCCCAATCGGGAAAGCGGGAAAGCGGGAAATCAGTGCCCGGCGCGCGGAAAGGCGCCGTGCCTAACGATCAATTGCATGGCCCGGGCGAGCAGGTCGCGGCCGGGCGCGATCCGATGCCAGGGTGACGCGCCGGAGGGATGCGGGAGAGGGATCAGGTCAAACGCCGCACCGGCGCGAGCGGCGCGAAAGCGACGCCCGATGATCTGATCGAGTTTGGCGAGCGGGATGAACTGCCCGATGGCCAGTTTGCCGACCGGGATGACGAGACGCGGCTGCAGGATGTCGAGCTCGCGATCGAGCCAGGAGGAACAATTCTCAATCTCCTGCGGATTGGGAACGCGATCGCTGCCGCCCGGTGCTTTGCCGGGAAAACAGCGGCAGACCGCCGCAAAGTATATTCTCGCGCGAATTGCCTCTTCCGTGAGACCCGACGCCTCCTCAAACCAGCGGAAGAGCGTCTTGCCCGCCGTCCAGGCGAACGGCCTGCCCACGACCGGCTCGCGCACCCCCGGCGCCTGGCCGACGAGAAGGACTTTGCTGACCACGGCCCCGCCGGAAACCGGGGGCGGATGCATCAGCGGACAACGCCGACAGAGGCGGAGCCGCGCGACGTGCTCCTCGAGCCGCCTCTTTTTTTCCTTCGCGCCAGCCATCTCGCCTAACGACGGAAAAACGAGAAGAGCAGGCTCAGGACGACGCTGATGATGATGCAGGTAACGATCGGAAAATAGAAAGCGGAATGCCCGCGCTCGATCCGGATGTCGCCCGGGAGCCGGCCGAGCCATCCGGCACCGAATCCACTCCAGAGCGCGAGTCCGAGAAGCACAATGACCGCTCCCAACATTACCAGCATTTTTCCGATCTCCGGCATCGGCCAAGATTGCGCTCGCGCAGAGCCGGGGCAACCGCTTCTCCGCCATCCGATGAAGCTCGGTCAACCCAGCGACGCGGCTCTCTATTCCAGTGACCTTGCCGCAGCGAGGCACTTTATCACGAGGTGCTGGGTCTGGAGATTGTTTGGAGCCTGACCGATCGCGGGGTCGCCTTACGTTGCGGCCGCGAGAAAACAGCTATTGCAGCTTTTAGATCCCTCTCCGCGCTTCGCCGGATCGGGATGACAAAACCGAGAGGGAGATCACCCCGGAGACGCCGGACCGACTACTCCGTGAACTGAGTCACGACCAGGGTCGCGTTGTGTCCGCCGAACCCGAATGAGTTGTTCAGCGCCACCCGTACTCTCTTTTCGCGCGCCTCGTGAGGCGTGTAATCGAGATCGCATTCCGGATCGGGATTGTCGAGGTTGATCGTAGGGGGGATCTTGCCGTCGCGGATCGCCATGGCGCAGGCCGCCATCTCGATCGCCCCCGCTCCGCCTAGCAAGTGGCCGGTCATCGACTTGGTCGAGCTAATGGCGAGCCCGTTTTTCGCATGCTCCGCGAAGACCGTCTTGATCGCTCGCGTCTCGCAGATATCGCCCAGTCCCGTCGAAGTAGCGTGGGCGTTGACGTAATCCACCTCGCCCGGAGCGACCCCGGCATGGTCGAGCGCCATCCTCATCGCGCGCGCGGCCCCTTCCCCATCGGGTGGCGGCGCCGTCATGTGGTAGGCGTCGGCCGAGAGTCCGTAACCGGCCAGTTCGCACCAAATTTTCGCCCCGCGCGCCTTGGCGTGCTCGAGTTCCTCGACCACCATCACGCCTGCTCCTTCGCCCATGACAAATCCGTCGCGGTCACGATCGAAAGGTCGCGAAGCCCGCTGCGGTTCACTGTTGCGCGTGCTGAGCGCTTTCATCGCCCCGAAACCGCCGAGGCCGATTGGTATGATGGCCGCCTCCGACCCGCCAGCGAGGAAGATGTCGGCGTCGCCAAATTTGATGATGCGCCATGCTTCGCCGATCGCATTGTTGGAGGTGGCGCAGGCCGTGACGATGCACATGTTCGGACCGCGCAGACCAAACTCCATCGAGATGAGCCCGCTCGCCATGTTGCTGATCAGCATCGGAATGGTGAAAGCGGAAACGCGCGATGGACCCTTGGTCACTAATGCGGTGTGTTGATCTTCGAGCGTCTTGAGGCCGCCGATCCCGCTGCTCACGAGGACGCCGAAGCGGTCTCGATTGACCTTATCGAGATCGATTCCGGAATCGCGCATCGCGCTTTTCGTCGCCGCCATCGCGAGGTGAGCGAAGCGATCAGTCCGTTTGTGTTCCTTCGGGTTATTGAAAACTGTCTTCGGATCGAAGTCGTGAATTTCGCCCGCGATCGTGCAATCGAACCCGGTTGTATCGAAGCGCGAAATCTCGACGATGCCGCTTTTGCCCTCGAGCAAATTTTGCCAGTAGGTCTCGAGCTCCATGCCTAACGGCGTAGCGACGCCCATTCCAGTGATGACGACTCGTCGATTCATTTTCAAAAAGTGACCAGTGACGCTCCCTTCACCGAGTTCCCATGCCGACGCTCTGGACGGTCTGGAACAATTTGCCTTCCGTGCGGATGGAAGGCGCGATGATGATTTCCGTTTGTTGGAACTCCGGGAGCGAGCTGGCGCCCACGTTGCCCATGCAGGTCGTGATCGCGCCGACCAGGTTTTGACTCCCATCGTCTACCTCGGCGGGTCCAAAAAGAATCTGCTTCAACGAGCCGGTCGCGCCGACCTTGATGCGGGTGCCGCGCGGCAGATTGGCGTGCGGCGTGGCCATGCCCCAGTGGTAGCCGCTGCCGGGCGCCTCGTGCGCCTTGGCAAACGCACTCCCCACCATCACTGCATCGGCTCCGCAGGCGAACGCCTTGCAGACGTCGCCGCCCTTGCTCATCCCGCCGTCGGTGATGATGGATACGTAGCGCGCCGTCTTCTTGAAATAAGCGTCCCGCGCCGCGGCGCAATCGACCGTCGCCGTCACCTGCGGCACGCCGAGGCCGAGGACGCCGCGCGAAGTGCAGGCCGCACCCGGCCCGACCCCGACGAGGACGGCCGCCGGACCGCATTCCATAATCTCGTAGGTCGCGTCGAAGCCGACCGTGTTGCCGACGATAACTGGGATGCGCATCTCCTGGCAGAATTTCGCCAGCTCGAGCGACTTGTACTCCGAAGAGACGTGGCGCACCGTCGAGACGGTGCTTTGCACGACAAAAATATCCGCGCCGGCTTCCTGCGCTATCCGTCCGAAACTCTCCGCTCGTTGCGGAATCGAGCTGACCGCTGCCGGCACGCCTGCATCCTTGATCTCGCGAATGCGCGCGGCGATCAGGTCTTCCTGCACCGGTTCCTGGTAGATTTTTTGCAAAAGAGACGTCACGTCCGACTTGTCGGCATCGACGATTTTCTGCAGCACTTCCTGCGGATTCTTATAGCGCGTTTGCACGCCTTCGAGGTTGAGCACTGCGAGGCCGCCCAGTTTCCCCATCTCGATCGCGAAACGCACATCGACCACCCCGTCCATCGCGCTGGCGAGGATCGGGATCTTGAATTCGATCGGCTCGGCGTCCCGGCGCGAAACGCGCCATGTAATGTCGACCTCGTTAGGGTTAATCGTCACGCGACCAGGGACGAGAGCGATCTCATCAAACCCGTAGGTCACCCGTGCTTTGCGATTCCGGCCAATCCACATTCCCATGATTAAATACGATCCAGTTTAAAACGTTCGTTCAAGCTGCCGCAGCGCGGACAGCGGGGTAGAAGCGTCGCCGTTCGGTCTTCAAACTCGAAAGCGCAAATCACACACCGCAGCCGGTGGCGCAGCGCCCGCTGCTCACGGCGTCGACGATTCCACTCGCCAAATATCCAGAGGAGAAAAACCGCCGCAAGAAAAAGCAGCAGATAAATCGTGACCAGCGCGGCCAGGCTGACCCGGATCACGGGGCGCGCTCCGCCGCGCGCGGCGGCATCTCGAGATCGGTCCCGAATTCAAAGGTCGCCTTCGCCCAGGTCAGCTCGCCCTCTGCGCCGGGCCGGCTTGGCATTACAAAACGGGAGAGCGCAAGATCCTGGCGCGCCTGCTCGTCGAGCGCTGCATCGCCAGAGGATTGCTCGAGAAACGTGTAGCGAACCACGCCCGACCCATCGACCGCGATCCGAAAACGCGCGCTCTCCGGCGCATCCTGCAGCGAAGCGCGAAAGCCCAACGGCGGATGGACGACCGGAACCTCCGCCAGGCCATCCGAAAACCGGAGTGTGGTCGGCACGCGCACCGGCGCGGCTGGAGCAGCCGCCGGCCCCACCGGCACCGGCGCGGGCGGCATGGCCGAGAGGGTCGGGGGCGACGCCCGGCGCGCCGGCATTTCCTTTAGCTTTGGCGGAACCGCGACGTAGGAGGGTACGTGCGCCAGCCGCGGTAATTGAAAGGCCCGGGCGTCGGGCGAACGCTGGGTTTGCGAAGCGAGCGCCGGATCCTCGGCCTCGAGCCAGTTCAGAAAGGAGCGCGCTTCATCCGAAGTCGGCGCGATCACGCTGACCTGCGCCGGCGGCGGGAGAAGCGCGATAGGCGGCGGATAGACCACCTGGAAGAGGTAGAAACAGATCGCGTGCAGCGCGGTGGAGCCGAGCAGAAAACCCGCAATCGCCACTTTTCGGCGACGCGGTTTCTCCCAGCGGAAAAGCAGTCCGTCGGGCGCTGGGGCAAAGCTCTCCGCGCTCACGGTTGCGGGGATGTGGCGAGGGCGACGGAGGTGATCCCGCGCTCCAGCGCGGCATTCGTGACCGCCATGACCAAGGCGTAGGGAACTGCCCGGTCCGCCTTGATCACGATCGAGCGCCCCTCGCGCTTCGACGCGTCAAGCGCCGGCCCGAGCTGCTCCAGCGTGACCTTCTGGTCGCGCAGGTAGATCGCCGGGCTCGGTCCGCCCGTGATGCTGATGATCTGCTGGTTCGGTTGCGGTCCCAGGGTGAAGCGGGAGAAAGGAACCGTCACCGCGATGCCAGGTTGCAGGACAAAACTCGAGCTGAGAAGGAAAAAGAAAATGAGCAGGAAAACGACGTCGAGCAGCGGGAAGACGTAAAGCCAGCCGAAGCTGATGCCGGTGGTCCGCGAAAGCTTCATTTCTCGTTAGGCGAGAGAACGAAGGGTGGCGCGGCGTTCAACGCTCGCCCCGGCGCAACGCGTTCTTTTCCTGCGCCTGTTGAAAGCTGATGATCTCCGCGGAGGGCGCGTGATCGGTTAACATATGCACCACCTCGATCCCGGCGCGTTCCATGTCGTGCATCAGGGTGTTGACCCGCGACGAGAGATAGCTGTAGCCCACGAAGGTGGGGGTCGCGACGACGAGACCGGCCGCGGTGGTGAGAAGACTCTTATAGATGCCGGTGGAGAGTTCGGTCACGGTAGCGTAGCCGCCGTGCGATGAGACCATCCCGAAGGCTTCGATCATCCCGGCAACCGTGCCTAACAAACCAATGAGCGGCGTGAGATAGGCCAGGGTGGCCAGCACGCCGAGAAAGCGCTCCAGCTTCGGCACCTCCAGTTGCCCCGCTTCCTGCACGATCTCGCGCAGCTCCGCGCGGGGCGCCTCGTGCCGAATGACGGCGGCGTGGATCACTCGCGCGACCGGGCCCGGCGTCCCCGCGCATTCATGGAGCGCCTCGGCAAAATTGCGCCGTTGCAGCAAATTCGAGAGCCCCTGGAGGAATTCGCCCACGTGGATCGTGGCGCGATGAAAATAAAAGAGCCGTTCGGCAAAAACAGCGATCGAGATGATGCTGCAGACCAGGATGGGCCACATGAGCAGACCACCCTTCTGGATGTAATCGATCATGCGAAGACCTGATAACTCCCTTTGCCTCCGCTGGCAAGTGGCGAAGCAAAAGGACCTAACGAGTGAATGATCGGGTCGCGCGATGCCGGACAGACCCGCTTTACCGTGCGGATCATTATCGTTCGGTGCCAGCTCTCCCCTTTTTCATCCGAGCCAGCCGGCTCTCTCCTTTTGTCATCCCGATCCGGCGAAGCGCGGAGAGGGACCTGGCAGCTGCTAAGACACCCGCTCTCTAAACAAGGGAACGTGGATTGCAATCGCGGGATCCGTCTGCGCGGCTCGGAATGACAAAACGGCAAGTGTAAACTTACGGTCTGCGTGCAGGCGTCGGCTTCTTCGCGGTCGTGCGCCCGAGCAGCCGTCCATCGCCATCATAAGCCGCGTAACCCGTCTGGTGACCGGCGGCGTCGTAGCTGTAAACAATCTTGTTCCGGACCGCACCCTCTTTCGTCAACTGCGTCTCCTCCAGCAGCCGCCCGGCGCTGTCGTATCGGTAGCGCGTCTTCATGCGCAGGGTTCCGTTAGGCGCGAAAACTTCCCCGCTCTCGTAGCGGCCATCGGCGTCCAGCCGGTAAACGATCTTCTCCCGCGCCTTCCCATTGGCGCCGGTTGTCGTCGCGATCGAGCGGTGCTTCGCGGCGTCCGTCTGATAGACCGTTTTCGAGCCGTCCGGGTTCATTGTGACGGTCACCCGCACCGCATCGTCGCTCGATTGCGCGGCCGCCAAAAAGGGATCGGCAAAAATCGCCAGCGCGGCGCCGAGAAGAAGAAGCGAACGGCTCATGGGACGAGCCGGGATCTTACCGGGCAAAGAAAAGCGTGCAAACCGGCATTTATTTTCATTGACCCGTGGTACGCAAAGTGGTTTAAAGTGGGGGGAAGTGGATTAATTTGGATTAATTCTCCTGCGCAATGGATTCAGCCTCTTCAAACTCTGTTTTTTACGCGGGAGAATTTCGTCACCAGCTCGATGACAAACATCGCGTGACCATCCCCGCGCGCTGGCGGCGCGACGGGTCTGGCGAGGAATTGATCATGGTGCCCGAGCCCAACTCGCAGTTCCTCCTCGTCATGCCGCCTAACGAATTTGAACAGATCGGCGCCGCGGTCGAGAGCGTGCCGGGTGTTTCCCCGAGCGATCGGCGGATCTTCCTGCGGCAGCTCCATTCCCAGGCCCAGCACGGCGGCTCCGATAAACAGGGTCGCCTCGTCCTGCCCGACGATCTGTGCAAGCGGCTCCAGCTGAAAGGCGAGGTCGTGCTGGTCGGCGGCCGAGGCCGCTTCGAGATCTGGAATCTGCAGCGGCGCAACCAGGCCCATACCGAGGAGCATCCCACCTATCAGCACGTCGCCAACATGGTCGGACTCTAAACCAGGCATCGGACAATGAACGCGTTGTTATTCGAACGGCCGATCCGCTTCGCGACCGGTCCGCTGCTGATGAACGAGGAGGCGCAGGATATGGATGACTTCACCTACCATCGCCCGGTGCTCGCGCCGGAGATCATCGATCTGCTCGCGCTGCGCCCGGGCTCGCTCGTGCTCGACGGCACCTGCGGCGGCGGCGGTCACACCGAGGCAATGCTGCGCGCCGGCGCCGACGTCATCGCACTCGACCAGGATCCGGACGCGCTCGAATACGCCGCCCTTCGCCTGGCGAGCTTCGGCAGCCACGTCACCCTGCACCGGGCCAATTTCCGCGAAGCCGGCGAGGTCCTCGACCGGCTTGGGATTGCACAGATCGGCGGCGCGCTGCTGGATCTGGGCGTTTCTTCGCGCCAGCTCGAGAACGCCGACCGCGGCTTCAGCCTCATGCGTAATGGCCCGCTCGACATGAGGATGGATCCGCGCCGGGAACTTACCGCCGCGGAAGTGGTTAATAGCTATTCGGAGGAGGAACTGACGCGCATCTTCCGCGAGTTTGGCGAAGAACCGGCTGCGCGGCGCATCGCCAGCCAGATCGTGAAGCTGCGTAAGGAAAACCCGTTTCGCGAAACTCTCGCGCTGGCCAAGGCGGTGGAGAAAATCGTCGGCCGCCACGGCCGCCGTCACCCTGCGACGCAGGTCTTCCAGGCTTTACGAATGGAGGTAAACGATGAACTGCGCGCCCTCGAGAAAGGTTTGCTCGTCTTGACGAATCGTCTCGAAGTTGGCAGCCGCATCGCCGTCATCACCTTCCATTCCCTCGAGGATCGGATCGTGAAAAACATCTTCCGCGACCGGAGCCGGGAATTTCTCGACCGCCCGGAATGGCCGGAGCCGCGGCCTAACCCCGATTTCTGCCTGCGTCTCATCACCGCGAAACCGATCGAGCCGGACGCGATCGAACAGCGGATCAACCCGCGCTCGCGCAGCGCCAAGTTGCGCGTGGCCGAAAGGATCGCATGAACCGTCGCCGCCGTAGCAACTTCAACCCGATCGATGCACCAGCCCTTGCGCGCTGGATCGTGATCGTCGCCTTCCTCGCCGCGACCGGGCTGAGCTACGTCTACCTCACCGTGCAGCTCCATCACCAGGGGGTGCAGCGGCGTGCGCTCGAGCAGGATTTGAGCGCGACCCGGACCCAGAACGAAGACGCCAAGGTGCAGATTGCCGCCCTCATTTCCCGCACCGCGCTCCAGCAGCGGCTGAAGGAGGGTTACCTGGATATGATCCCGATCACCGAACAGAGCATCGTCCGGCTCGGTTCTCCCGCCCGTTCGGCGGGCGAGGATGAACTGCAGCCGGTCGTCAACCAGCGGGGCGGCCAATGAGGTGGAATGGCCGAACCCGTTGCACGCTCGTCTGCATGGGTTTTGCGCTCCTCTTCAGCGTTTTCTCCTATCGGCTGATCTATCTCCAGATGGTGATGCACGATTATTACAGCCAGCTGGCCGCGGAAAAAAATGTCGGGCGCAACATCATCGCGGCCGAACGCGGCGCCATCTTCGATGCCCGCCAGGAGGTCCTCGCCCAGAACGTCCCGGTCGCAAGGATCGTGGCCGACGGCACGCTGATCAACAACGCCCCCGCCCTCATCCCGCTGCTGGCCGATCACCTCCACCTTTCGCCGCACGAGATCGCAGAGAAGATCGCGAGCCGGCGTCCTTACATTGTCCTGAAACAGGAGGTGCCCGACGCTGAGGCGCGGCTGCTCGAGAAAGCGCTGCAGGATGAAAAGCTGCGCGGCATCCGCTGCGAGCGCGGCACGGTCCGGGTCTACCCGAACGGTCCCATGCTCTGTCACGTCATCGGGTTCGCAGATTTCCAACAGCGCGGCATCCAAGGGGTAGAGGCGTCGATGGACCACTATTTGCGGGGGGAGGACGGTTATCGCTTCATCGAGCGCGATGCGCAGGGACGCGAAATCGTCCTGTACCGCGGGCTGGAACGCGCCCCGCGCAACGGTTGCCAGGTTTACCTGACGATCGACATGGGCCTGCAGACGATCGTGGAGGACGCGCTCGACCAGGCGGTGCGCGACTACACCCCCGAGAAGGCCACCATCATCCTGATGCGACCGCAGACCGGAGAGATCCTCGCGATGGCGAATCGGCCTAACTTCGATCTCAACCTCCGTTCCACGGCCAAACCGGAGCAGATGAAAAACCGCGCCATCATCGACATGATGGAACCCGGCTCCACCTTCAAGATCGTCACGGCCGCCGCCGCGCTAAACGAGCGCAAGGTAACCCTCGATTCCATGATCTTCTGCGAGAACGGCGTCTGGAATATTGGCGGTCGGCCGCTGCACGATCACGGCCACAAGGGCTACGGCGAACTGAGCGTGCAGGACATCCTGGTGCACTCGAGTAACATCGGCGCAGCCAAGATGGCGGTCATGCTCGGGGAACTGAAGTTCTACGAATACATTCGCCGTTTCGGCTTCGGCGATCGCACCGGCATCGAATTGCCGGGCGAGATCCGCGGGATGGTCCATCCGCCGCGGAGCTGGAGCAAAATTTCCATCACCCGCATCCCGATGGGACAGGAAGTCGGCGTCACCCCGCTCCAAATGCTGATGGCGATGGCGACGGTGGCGAACGGCGGCAAACTGGTCCAGCCGCGCATCGTCAAAACCGTCATCGACGACAAAGGGACCGTGCTCGGTTCGCTCAAGCCGACCGTCGTCCGGCAGGTCGTCTCGCCCGATACGGCCTCCCAGATCGCGCTCGCCCTGCGCGGCGTCGTGAGCAAGCGCGGGACGGCCGTGGAAGCCGCGGTGCCCGGCTTCACCATCTCGGGCAAGACCGGCACCGCGCAAAAGGCCGCGCCCGGTGGCGGCTACGAAAAAAACAAATACGTCGTCTCCTTCAGCGGGTTTCTACCGTCCGAGGATCCAGCCTTTGTCGGCCTGGTCGTGCTCGACAACGCCCACACCAAGGACCCGAATTTAAACTACGGCGGCACGGTCGCCGGACCCATTTTTTCCCGCGTCGCAGAGCAGGCGGCGCGGTATCTCGATCTTGAGCCGCATGAGGAAATTGGAACGCAGAGCCCGGCCGGACGAGTCGCCTTAACTAATGCCCATCGCTAAGTTCCCGCGCCTCGCGTGTCCACGCCTCATGCAGCTCAAAATACTCACAGACTCCATCCCGGTGCAGGAAGTCCTCGGGCCGCTCGACCGCGAGGTCGACGGCATCTTCTACGACTCGCGCCGGGTCCAGAAGAACGGCCTCTACGTCGCAGTGCGCGGCGCCCATTTTGACGGCCACAAATTCACCGAACAGGCGATCGAGAGAGGCGCGTCGGCGATCGTGGTGGAACGCCCGGAGTCGCATTCCCGCGCCACCTCCATCGTGGTCGCGGATAGCCGCGTCGCGCTGGCCGATCTCGCATTCACCTTTTATAAAAGGCCCGCGCTGCGGCTGAAGATGGTTGGCGTCACCGGGACGAACGGAAAGACGACGACGACCTTCCTGATCAAGCACATCTGCGAAGCGGCCGGTCTGCGCAGCGGGTTGATCGGCACCGTGCGTTACGAGATCGGGGAGCGCGTCCTGCCGGCCACTCGCACGACCCCGGAGTCGCTCGACCTGCAGGAACTCCTCGCGCAGATGGCTGGCGCCGGCTGCAAAGCCGCCACGATGGAAGTCTCCTCGCACGCCCTCGCGCAGGAACGCACCCGCGGCCTGGAATGGGACGTCGCCGTCTTCACCAACCTGACCCAGGACCACCTCGATTTTCATCAGACGATGGAAAACTATTTCGAGGCCAAGGCCCGTCTCTTCACCGGGTTGAAGGACCAGCCTAACAAGAAGCAGGCGACAGCCGTGATCAATCTCGACGACCGCTACGGCGAGCAGCTGGTCAAGCGCCTGGACGACGACGTGCCGGTCATCACCTACGGGATGAGCGCGCGGGCCGATTTCCGGGCCTCGAATTACCGGGCGGAATTCAGCGGCACCTCCTTCCAGCTCGACGCACGCGGCAAGATCTATCTCGTTCGTGTGCCGCTGATCGGGCGCTTCAACGTCTCCAACGCGATGGCCGCGCTGGCCGCCGCCAGTTCGTTAGGCATAAGCCTGCGCGACGCGGTCCTGAGCCTGGCCAAATCGCCGCAGGTGCCGGGCCGGCTCGAAGCCGTGCCGGCCAAGCGCCAGTTTCAGATCTTCGTCGATTATGCCCACACCGACGACGCGCTGCTCAGCGTGCTCCGGACGCTGCGCGAACTCGGTCCGAGCCGGCTCATCGTCGTTTTTGGCGCCGGCGGCGATCGCGACACGCAGAAACGCCCGCTCATGGGCCGGGTGGCCGATCAAAATGCGGACTACAGCATCATCACGTCCGACAACCCGCGCAAAGAAGACCCGCTCGCCATTATCGCCGACGTGAAAAAAGGCTTTCGCTCCGACAATTTCGAGACCGTGCCCGACCGGACAGAAGCGATCGCCCGCGCCATCGCGCTGGCGCAGCCGCGCGACATCGTCCTCATCGCCGGCAAGGGCCACGAGACGTACCAGGAGTTTGCCGATCACACTATCCCCTTCGACGACCGCCAGATGGCGTTGCGCGCTTTGGAGAACCGGCCGCTGGAGTTCTAAAATGATGAACCCCTCCACTCAGCGTCGCAGCGGATTCCGGGGAGCGCACGCGACCCGCGTGCTGGTGATGGCGACCCGCCATCACGAACTTTTTCTTTTTTTTCGGTCGTCGCTCGAGTTTTTGCAACGAGTCGCCGCCCGTAACGCAGCCGCAGGCGAGGCCAGGCTTTCCAACGGCAGGCGAGTCGCGTGCGCTCCCTGGAGAAGATCGTCGCGCTGACCATGGACCCACTCTCTCTCGAGCAAATCGCGCAGTTCGCCGGAGCGGCCAAGCCGGACCGCCCAAGCGACCTGACTATCACCAACGTGAGCACCGACTCCCGCACGACAGTGCCGGGCGCGCTCTTCGTTGCCCTCCGGGGCGATAACTTCGATGGCCACAGATTCGTCGAACAGGCGGCCCAGCGGGGAGCCGCGGGCGCAATCGTGGAAGGGAAGTGGACCGGCAAAACGCCACCCAATTTCCCGCTACTCCGCGTGCCTGATACGCTTCTCGCTTACCAACAGATCGCGGCACAATATCGCCGCTCGCTCGGCATCAAGGTCGTCGCCATCACCGGTAGCAATGGCAAGACGAGCACGAAGGATTTTACGGCGTCCGTCCTCGCCCATCGCTTTCGCGTCGGCAAGACGGAAGGCAATTTCAACAACCACGTCGGTCTCCCGCGCACCATGCTCGAGGCCACGCGGCGCGACGAGATCGGCGTCTGGGAGATCGGGATGAATCATCCCGGCGAGATCGCGCCGCTCGCCCAACTGGCCCGGCCGGATATCGCGATCATCACCAACATCGGTATCGCACATCTCGAATTCCTGGGAACCCGCGAGGCCATCGCGCGAGAGAAGGGCGAGCTGGCCGCCGCGCTCGGCGCCGAGGGCACGCTCATCCTCAATCGCGGCGATGAATTTGCCGACGCCATCGCAGCGCGCACTTCCGCGCGCGTTATTTTCGCCGGGATCGACTCCGGTGAAGTGCAGGCGCGCGAAATCGTCCAGACGGCCGAGGGCGCCGAATTCACCGTGCTGGAAGGCGCGCACCGCTGCCACGCCGTCCTCCCCGTCCCGGGCCTGCACATGGTGCAGAACGCCCTGCTCGCCATCGCCGCCGGTCGTGTTTTCGGTCTCTCGCTCGAGCAATGCGCCGCCGGTCTCGCGGCCGCACCGGTGACCAAGGCGCGTCTGCAGATCAAGAACATCGCCGGCATCCAGTTCATCGACGACAGCTACAACGCCAATCCCGATTCGACCAAAGCCGCCCTTCGCACCCTGGCCGAGCTCGAGACGGATGGGCAACGCATCGCCGTGCTCGGGAACATGGCCGAGCTCGGGGCCGAGTCGGCCCAGGGACACCGCGAAGTCGGAGAAGTCGCGGCGTCGTTAGGCATCGACCGCCTCGTCTCGTTAGGCCAGGGCTCCGCCCCGATCGCCGACGCCGCGCGCGCCGCCGGCCTGGCGAATAGCAGCACCCTCGCAACGGCCGCCGAAGTGGCCGACCTGCTCTGCGACACCGCCCGGCCCGGCGATCTCGTCCTGATCAAGGGGAGCCGCTCCGCCCGCACCGAGCAGGTCCTGGAAGAATTCGCGCAACGCCAGATGGAGACCCGCTACGCGCCATGATGTTCTTCCTGCACCGGCTGACGGATGAATTCAAAGGCTTCAATGTCTTCTACTACGTCACCTTCCGCGCCGTTCTTGCCGCCATCACCGCTTTCGCGTTTTCGCTTCTCTTTGGGAACTTCGTCATCCGCAAACTGATTTCCCTCAAGATTGGCCAGCCCATCCGCACCGCTTCGGAAGTGCGGCATCTGGCCGAACTGCACGGCGGCAAGCAGGGCACGCCCACCATGGGTGGCGTGCTCGTGATCGGCTCTGTCGTGCTCGCCTCCCTCCTCTGGGCGCGCCCCGATAATCCCTTCGTTTGGCTCGTTCTTTTTTGCACTGTTTACCTCGGCATCCTCGGCTTCGTCGATGACTACCTGAAGGTGACGAAGAAAAAATCCGACGGGATCAGCGGCCGTCTCAAGCTCGTTTTCCAGATCGCGCTGGCCGGAATCGTGACCGCCTTCTTCCTCTTCAACCCGCTGATCGAGGTGCAGGCGCGCTCGCTTTACCTGCCTTTCTTCAAACTGCCGGTGATCGTGAACATGGGCGTTTTCACCTTTTTCTTTTTCGCGCTCATTATCGTCGGCTCCTCCAACGCGGTGAACCTGACCGACGGCCTGGACGGGCTTGCCATCGGCTGCACCATCACGGTGGCTTTCGCTTACGCCCTGCTCGCATACGCGGCCGGCAACTTTCGCATCGCGCAATACCTGCAGGTTCCCTTTTACCCTTTCTCCGGCGAGCTGGCGGTGGTTTGCGCCGCGCTGGTGGGAGCCGGGCTCGGTTTTCTTTGGTTCAACTGTCACCCCGCCAAGGTCTTCATGGGCGACACCGGCTCGCTCGCGATCGGCGGGATGATTGGCGTGGTCGCGATCTGCTGCAAACAGGAGCTGCTCCTCGCCGTGGTCGGCGGCGTTTTCGTGATCGAAGCGGTTTCCGTTATCCTGCAGGTGCTGAGTTTCAAACTGACCGGCAAACGGATCTTCGCGATGTCGCCGATCCACCACCACTTCGAGCTGAGCGGCTGGAAGGAGAACACCGTCATCGTCCGGTTTTGGATTCTCTCAATCATCTTCGCCCTCCTCGGGCTAGCCACGCTCAAACTGCGATGACCGACCGCACGACCATTTCATTGATCGAAGCAGGCCCCGTAGCAACCCGATGAAGCCGCCCGACTACAAAAACAAACAGGTCGCGGTGCTCGGCGCGGGGCGGAGCGGAAAAGCAGCCGCACTTCTCCTCGCCCGCGAAGGCGCCAAGGTCACGATGCTCGACAGCGCGCCGGAAGAAAAACTGGCCGGGCTCGATCCCTTGCGCGCCCAGGGCGTCTATCTCCTCTGCGGTCCGGCAGCCGAGGAAGATCCCGCGCTATACGACCTCGGCGTGCTCAGCCCGGGGATCGATCCCGAGCTCCCGTTAGGCCGAAATTTTTCGCGCAAGAACATCCCGATGATTGGCGAGCTGGAACTCGGTTGGCAGTTCTGCCGAGTCCCGGTCATCGGCATCACCGGCACGAACGGCAAGACCACGACCACGGAATTGATCTCGCAGATGCTGAACGCCTGCGGCCAGCGCACCGTGGCCTGCGGCAACATCGGCAAACCCCTCGTGGAAGCCGCCTGCGAGAACGAGGATCTCGCGGTCCTGACGGTCGAGGTCAGCTCTTTTCAGCTCGAGAAGATTCGCGACTTCCATCCCGCGATAAGCGTCTGGCTCAATTTCGCGCCGGACCATCTCGACCGTTATCCCTCGATCCGCGAGTATCGCGAAGCGAAGCTGCGCATCTTCGAGAACCAGACGGCCGACGACACCGCGGTGATCAACGTGGCGGAAGAGCTCCCGAGCCTCACACCGCGCGTCACGACCTTCAGCGCCTGGACGAACGACGGCGACTTCTCGTTAGGCGACGGCTGGATCGTTTACCGGCAGCAGCCCGTGCTCAACCTGGCGGAGGCCCAGCTGCGCGGACCGCACAATGCCGAGAACATGATGGCGGCGCTCGCGGTCGGCTGGGCCCGTGGGCTTTCCTTTACGGAGATGGTGCCGCCGCTCTGCGCCTATCGCGCGCAACTCCACCGCCTCGAGTTCATCCGCGACATCAACGGCGTCGATTACATCAACGACTCGAAGGCGACCAATCTAGACGCGCTGGAAAAGGCGCTCCTCAGCGCGACCAAGCCCATCGTGCTCATCGCCGGCGGCAAGGACAAAGGCTTCGCCTTCGATTCCATCGCGCCGCTCGTCGCCAGTAAGGTGCGCCACGCCGTCCTGATCGGCGAGATCGCGGGACGCGTGGAGAAAGACTGGCGCGAAGCGACCGAGTGCGAGCTGGCCTCCTCGCTGAGCGACGCCGTCGAACGCGCCCAGACCGCCGCGCGCGAGGGCGAGATCGTCCTCTTCTCTCCCGGCACTTCTTCTTTCGACATGTTCAAAAGTTACGCCGATCGCGGCGACCAATTCCGCGCCCTAGTGCGCGGGCTACCGGACCCAACCCAATGAAAATGCCAACCATCCTGAAACGAAAGAAACTCCATGCCTCGACCGCGCGCCGCTCCCGCGCGCTCGGGTTGCCCGAGGCCATGGACTATGAAGAGATGGCGGAACCGAACATGAAATTGTCGCGCGCGCTCCTCATCGTGCTCGTGCTGCATATCGTGGCGGTCGCCGGCATCATCGCCTTCAACACGATCAAGACGCGTGAGACGATGTCGGCCGAACCGGTTGCTCCTGCGACCGCGCTGACGACGCCGGCGACCGTGCCGCTTGAGGCGACGGAAGCGCCGGTGGCAGCCGCGCATAACGAGATCACGAAGGTCGCGGTGAAGAGCGAGGCGAAGGCGCCCGAGAAACATGCCGCACCAGCCAAGCCGGTCATCACGACACCGGCCGTGCCGGATTCCGGGAAGATCTACACCGTCGTGAAAGGCGATAACCCGGTCACGATCGCGCGGCATCTGCACGTCCCCTACGACGCGCTCCTCGACCTCAACCAGATCGACGACCCGCGCAAATTGCAGATCGGCCAGAAACTGCACATACCCGCCGCCAGCACGAGCAAAGCCAAACCAGACTAGCGACAGCAGAAAAGGACCCGATGCACCGGAAGAGCGCTTACATCCTGTTCCTGGCCGTCCTCGGCCTGCTCGCCATCGGTATCGTCATCCTCTTTAGCACCGGCGCCTTCGCCCGGGACAGTCACAACGACGTCTACTACTTTCTGCGCCGGCACGCTCTTTGGCTCGGGATCGGCCTCGTCGCCTGCACCGTCGCGGCGCTGGTCGATTACCACTTTTGGCAACGCACCTGGTGGATTTGGTTCATCCTCTCCCTCATCGGGCTGGCTCTCTGCTTTCTCCCGCCGCTCCGGCACAAGATTAACGGCTCGTGGCGCTGGCTCGAGTTCCACGGCATCACTTGTCAGCCCTCCGAGTTCGCCAAGCTCGCAGCCGTTTTCTTTCTTGCCTACTGGTTCTCCCGTTACGAAAAGGAGAGCCACCGGGTCTGGCGCGGGTTCGTTCTCCCGATGGTGGGGGTGAGCCTGCTGCTCTCCCTCATCATCAGCGAAGTCGACCTCGGCACGACCGTCCTGATCGGCGGGACGACTTTTGTCGTCATGTTCATCGCCGGGACCAACCTGATCCTGCTCGGCACCCTTTCGTTAGGCGGAGTGGGCGCGATCCTTTATCTCGCGACCCACATCGCGGAACGCCACGGCCGGCTCCTCGCCTTCCTCCATCCCGAGGAATACAAGCTAACCGCCGGCCTGCAGCAGATGCAGGCTCTCATCGCCTGGGGCAGCGGCGGGATCGATGGCCTCGGCCTCGGCAATGGGCGCCAGAAAATGTCCTACCTGCCCTATGCTCACACCGATTTCATCTTTCCGATCGTGGGCGAAGAACTGGGGCTGCGTTTCAGTCTCCTCGTCGTCTTCCTCTTCGTCCTCATCATCATTTGCGGGATGACGATCGCGCTGCACGCGCGGGATCGTTTTGGCCTGCTGCTGGCGAGCGGGGTCGTTGCGCTGATCGCTTTCCAGGCCGCGATCAACATCGGCGTGGTCACGTCGCTCCTGCCCAACAAGGGCCTGCCTTTGCCCTTCGTCAGCTACGGCGGCTCAAATCTTGTGGTGGCTCTTTTTGCGGTTGGGCTTCTCTTAAATATCTACCGGCAGGGTGTGCTCGACCCCGCGCCACGCAAGGAAGTGGCGATGCGGGTGCGGGTAACCCCGCGAATCTGATGAAATTGGGAATGCAAACTCCGGGTAGCGCACACGCCTCGTGTGCTGGTCGCGGTGTCTCACCGCGACGAACTTTTTCCGGCCGTGAGATCGTTAGGGTAAATTCCGGCGCGGTCGGAAACTCCGCGACGGCGAGACGCCGTCGCCAGGACGCGAGACGCGGACGCTACCCAGGAAAAAACCTGCCGATCTCAACACCAAACTTTAGACTCACAACCACCGAATGAATGCTGTGATCGCATGCGGAGGAACAGGCGGACATCTCTTCCCCGGATTGGCCGTGGCCGAGGTGCTGCGCGCGCGCGGGCACGAGGTGCTCCTCTTCATTTCCGAGAAGGAGATCGATACCCTCGCGGTGGAAGGGCGGACCGAGTTCCGGATTGAGAAACTCCCGACCGTCGCGCTCCCCTCGCCTTTCTCCCCGGCCATCCTCGCCTTCGTTAGGCGGTTCAACGACAGCCTCTCTCTTTGCCGCGGAATCTTCCGCAAGTTTAACCCGGACGTCGTGCTCGGGATGGGCGGTTTCACCTCGACCGCGCCGGTCGTGGCCGGGCGCATGCGCGGCATCGCCACCTTCATCCACGAATCGAACGCCTTCCCCGGCAAAGCCAACCGGCACACCGCGCGTTTCGTCCGCGCCGTCCTGCTCGGCTTCGAGGAATGCGGCAAATATTTTCCGAAAGCACACACCGAATTCACTGGGACGCCGATTCGCTCCACCCTGCGCCGGCTCGATCGCAACGTCGCGCTGGAGAAACTCGGCCTTCAGCCAGGAATCCCGACCCTGCTCGTGATGGGCGGCAGCCAGGGGGCGAGCGGGATCAACCAGGCGCTGATCAAGGCCATGCCCTCGCTCCAGGGCTTGCCTCTGCAGGTCATTCACCTCTCCGGCGCGCTGGACGAACGGCTGCTCGAGGACAACTACCGGCGCGAAAACATCACGGCCCACGTCGCCGCGTTTCATCATCGGATGGAGGAAGTGTACAGCGCAGCGGATTTCGCGATCGCCCGCTCCGGCGCGGCCAGCCTGGCCGAGCTGGCCGCCTTCGCGCTGCCCGCCCTGCTCGTGCCTTATCCGTACGCGGCCGACGATCACCAGACGCGCAACGCCGAGATCTTCGTGCAGGCCAACGCTGCCGTGATGGTGAAGGAAGTCGAACTGACCGGCGAACTGCTCGCGCAGAAGATCCGCGACCTGCTGAACGAGCCCGCGACTTTGCGCACGATGTCGGCCAATGCCAACGCGCTCGCGCCGAAAAACGCAGCCACGTTAGTGGCCGAAACGATGGAGAGATACAGTCAGCCCAATGACGCCGTTGCCGCCTGATCTCCCGAAATTCCTAACCGAGGAACGGCACGCGATCCACCTGATCGGCGTGGCCGGGAGCGGGATGAGCGGCATCGCCGCGCTCCTCCTCGAGCTCGGGCACGATGTGCGCGGCTCGGACAAGGCGCGCACGCTCGAGACTCAGCGCCTCGCTCAGCTCGGGCTGCGCTTCTTCTCACCGCACCAGGCCGACGACACCCAGGACGCTGAGCTGATTATTTTTTCCTCCGCGATCAAGGAGGACAACCCGATCCTGGCCGATGCCCGCGCGCGCCGGGTCCCGGCGATCCGGCGGGCCGAGGCGCTCGCAGCGATCATGCTCGGCAAGCGCGGCATCATCATCGCCGGGATGCACGGCAAGACGACCACCGCCGCGATGGCGGCGCACGTTCTGCGCGGCGGCGGCCTCCATCCGTCGCACTATGTCGGCGCGGAAATTCCTATTCTCGGGAGCAACGCGCACTGGGATCCGCGCGGCGAATTTTTCGTCGCGGAAGGCGATGAGAGCGACGGCACGCTGCAACTGTTCCGGCCGGAGCACGCGCTCATCCTCAACGTGGAAGAGGAGCACCTCGATTATTACAAGGATCTCGCAGCCATCGAAGAGGTTTTTGGGAAGTTGCTCGCCCAGACCAGCGGCACCGTTTTCTACTGCGCCGACGATCTGAATGCTCCGCGCATCTGCAGCAAACACGCGCGCACTGTTTCCTACGGCTTCGGCGCGGACGCCCGCTACCGCGCCACCGGCCTCGAGCTGCACGATTTCGCGGCCACCTTCTGTGTCCAGCGCGGCGAGGAGAAACTGGGCGACGCCACGCTGAGCGTGCCGGGCAAGCACAACGTGAGCAACGCGCTCGGGGTCATCGCGCTCGCGACCGAGCTGGGGATCCCTTTCGAGAAAGTCGCCAAGTCTTTAGGTACATTCCGCCATGCCCGCCGCCGCTTTGAGATCAAATACCAGAGCGATCGTTTCCTCCTCGTCGACGATTACGCGCATCATCCGACCGAGATCCGCGCCACTCTCGCGACTGCGCGCTCGGCCGGACGCAAACGGATCCTAACCATGTTCCAGCCCCATCGTTATTCCCGAACCAAGGCGCTGCAGCGGGAGTTCGGAGCGGCCTTCGACGACGCTGATCATGTCGTTATCACTGACGTCTACGCGGCGAGCGAGGCGGCCCTGCCCGGCGTGACCGGCCAAACCATCGTCGACGCCATCGCCGGTCACGGGCACCACGCCGTTTCCTACCAGCCGCGGCTCGATCGGTTGCACGGTCAGATCGGGCAAATGCTGGCCGAAGGCGATCTCGTCCTCAGTCTCGGCGCGGGCAATGTGCATGAGCAATTGGCCACGCTCGCCGCGGAATTGGTCATCGCCGAAAAGCTGAAAGAGATCGTCGGCCCGGAAGGCGAGGTGCGACTTTCCGAGCCACTCGCCAGGCACACCACCTTGCGCGTGGGCGGTCCGGCGCAGTTTTGGGTGGAACCGAGAACGGAGGAGGCCTTCTCCAAGCTGATCCGGTTTTGCCGCCGGGAAAATCTGCCGCTCTT
>JBDTOL010000033.1:0-6362 GCA_039933235.1 Spartobacteria bacterium
CCCAGTAGTAGCCGAAGTCGGCGTAGCCCCAGTAGCCGGGGGTCCAGATGTAGCCTGGAGCCGGGCAGTAGGGCTGTTGGTAGACGGGAATCAGCGGTGGCGCGATGCCAACCGAGACCGCCACATACGCGGAGGATGAAGCCAGCGGAAGCCCGGTAAAGAGCAAAGCCGCGAGCGCGACAAGAGGAAGTTTTATTTTCATTTCAGTTTGGTTGATGGAGTCGAAGGAGAGACGAGACTTCGCCGCAAGTTATTCACCCCCAAGCGATCTCAAAGCCAACTCTCCGCCGGCAGATGGGCACTCTGTATTCGGGTGGGGGAACAAAAAGAGCGTCTTTTCGAGAAAATTTGCCCGGAGGTTTGTGAATTCCTGCCGGGTAAATCAGCGGACGGGGTGGGATTTTCACGAGGCGGTTTCCGATCGAAGGCGATTTTCCGCTGGCATCGGGTCTGATTCGGGGGAGGGTTTGGCATGATCAAGCGCACGCTGCCGGCTGTCGCGGCAATTTTGGTTCTTTGCGTTTCGCTTTCGGCTCAGGAGCCGGCCAACTCGAATATGTTCCGATCGCCCGGCCTGACGCTGGTGCAGGCAAGCCCGAGCGCGATGGCGGAAGGTCGGGCAGCCCTCGTGCGGCAGGGCTCCTTTCGCTCCGTGCGCAACGAGTGGTATGGTGGCGGCCCGCTGACGCTCGTGGACGGCCGGAATTTCTCGTTCCCGCGGACGTTTGGCTGGGTGGAAGCAACACCGAGGGCCTTTCTGCCCGTTTTTTCAGCTCAGGAAGTGCCGCGTGTGACGGGGACGCCCACTCTGGCGCGATCGGAAAGCAACGAAAAGCCGCAGCTATTTGCAAAACCCGACTATGTCGGCGGGGAGGTCGGCGTTTTCTTTGGGAAATCTCTCGGCGGCAAATACAGCCGTGACATCGAGGCAGGATACATCCTGGGCCAAATTATCGAGGGGAACACTCAAATCACGGTCGGTGCATCATACGGGCACGAGAGTGGCAAGATCCCGCGCATCATCGGGCGTTGAACGGCTGGTCCACCTGTCGGCTATGCCTTGACTTTTCCGGGCATCACGGTGGCCTGCCACGCCACGGCCTGCCATTTGCCGTCGCGTTTCAGGAAAGTGCCGGTGTTGAGATAATTGTTGACCGTCTTTTTCCCGTCCTTCTCGGTCGTTCCGACGAGCCGGAAAGCGACAATCGCCGTTTCCCCGTATTGCTGGATTTGAATGTCCTCCGCAGTAAAGACGACGGTCTCGTCTCCCGGTTTGGCCGGCGCCTCGGAGCGCACTTCCTTCATGATCGCGGGCTTGCCTTTACGTTCGCCTTTGGAGGTCGTGTAGATCAAATCATCTGCCCAAAACCGGTCGTGGATCGCGGCGTCATTGCGGCTCGCCCCGGCCAGGAATTCCTGCAGGAGCCTGGTCAGCTCCGCCGCATCGGGGGCCGGGGATGCGGCTTGGGCATGGAGACCGCAGGGAATGGAGAGGCACAGCGCCGCCAGCAGAAGTTGTCGTTTCATATTTAAAGTGATCAGTGCTGAGCGACCAGTGACAAGAGAAAAGTAACGACTGAAAAGCGCAACCGCGAGACGTCGTTCATTTTTTGTTTCTCCGGTTCGCTTCGCGGTGGGCGAGCCAAAGGCAGAGGAGGGCGAAGGCAATCATGACTGTGCCCCAGATGAGGTTGATGTTGATGCCTAACGAACGGGCGTCGGTTGCCGGTGTGGCCCGGAGCCCGGCGATGAGGAGGAGCAGACCGAGGGCGACGAAGAGCCAGCCTAACGGAAGACGAAGATCAAAGAAGCGCATTACGGTTCACCAGAAAATGATGTTCAAAACGAGCGCCATGAGCAGGACGACGACCGCAAGCGCCGCCGGACGTTTGTACCAGATGACATCGTGTTCGGTCGTGCGCGGCGTGAGAGAGTGGACGAGGCCGGTTAGTTGCGCGTCGGTTTTCTGTTGGTGAGTGAGTAACGAAATTACGATCGTGACGACGAAACAGGTGCTCCAAGCGAAGATCGCTGTCCAAAAATTCTGCGCCATCTCGCTCGGATAGACGTGCAGCACGGCGCCGAGCCAGCCGCCCTTGGCCAGGGTGACCGCGCCCTGCGGCTGAGTCAGCCCATGATGAAAGGCGGCCGCCAGGATCCCACTGACGAGGCCGGAAAACGCGGCGTGCCCGGTCGTGCGTTTCCAGAACATGCCAAGGAGAAAGGTGGCGAAAAGAGGCGCATTCACGAAGGCAAAGACGAGCTGGAGCAGGTCCATGATATTATTGAAGTGCGCCGCGAAATAGGCTGCGGCGACACTGATCGCAATCCCGACGACGGTCGCGGCGCGGCCCATCCAGAGAAGCGCGGCGTCTGTCGCCCGTGGGCGCAGATAGGCCTGATAGATGTCGTAGGTCCAGACCGTGTTGAAGGCGGTGACGTTGCCCGCCATGCCCGACATGAACGAGGCCATGAGCGCGGTGAGTCCGAGGCCGAGGATGCCTGGCGGAAAGTAGTGTCCGAGCATCATAGGGATAACGAGGTCGTAGTTAGGCGAGCCATCCGGTTTCGCCGGCAGCGTAAAACCGCTCGTGCCGGAATGCTGGGTGAGAGCGATCGCGATCATGCCTGGCAGAATAACGAGGAAAGGAAAAAACATTTTCGGGAAAGCGGCAACGAGGGGAGTCCGTCGCGCAGCGCCCATCGATTCAGCGGCCATGGCGCGCTGCATGACAAGGAAGTCGGTGCACCAATAGCCAAAGGAAAGGACAAAGCCGAGTCCCATCAGCATCGCGAGCCACTCCACGCCCATCGGGTTGGCCGAGGCGCTGCCCATGAACTTCCACGAGTTTGTAAAAGCGCCGGGGGCGAAACCCTGCGCGACCGAAACTTCAGCGAGGCGGGCCTGCAGACCGCTCCAGCCGCCGACGTCGCGCAGCCCCAGAAAAACGAGGGGCGCGAAGCCGGCCACGATGAGAAAGAATTGCATCACCTCGTTGTAAATCGCGGAGGTCAATCCGCCTAACGAGATGTAGAGCAAGACGACGATGGCGGAAAGCCAGACGCTGACATTAAAATCCCAGCCAAGGAGGAGGTTCAGGAGCAGCGCCATCGCGTACATCGAGATGCCGGAGGAGAAAATGGTCATGACCGCGAAGGTGCAGGCATTGAGCGCGCGCGTTTTCTCATCGAAACGCATCTTGAGATACTCCGGGACTGAGCGCGCTTTCGAGCCGTAGTAGAACGGCATCATGAAGATCGCGACGAAGACCATCGCGGGGATCGCGCCGACCCAGTAGAAGTGGCTCGTCATGATCCCATACTTGGCGCCTGAGGCGGCCATACCGATGACTTCCTGAGCGCCCAGGTTGGCCGAGAGAAAGGCAAGCCCAGCGACCCAGGTGGGAATGAGGCGACCGGAGAGGAAGAAGTCCGTGCTGGTGCGCATGTGGCGCTTCAGCACAAAGCCGATCCCGAGAACGAAAGCGAAATAGACGGCGAGGATGGCGAGATCGATCAACCCGAGGTGGATCGCTTCCATCGGCCTTTTAAAACCGGCGCGCTCGCCGTCTTTCGTGGGTTACCGACATTGCCTGATCGTGCGCAGATCCGGGACAAACCGCACGACAAAAAACGACGTGCCCGTCACGGCGCGGAACATTGCCCGCTAGGGTGCGGCCTCGGCCGGATACATCGCGTGCGCGAGGTCGCGTGCGGGATCAATCTGCCAACGGGCGGCGACCGCTTCGAGCTCGGGGTTTAGCGGCCAGCGATCGGCCAGCGCATCGCCGGTGTGCTCCGCGCTCCCGCCTTTCAGGCTCATGCAGCCGGTGTTGTCACCGATCTCTGCTATCTCCGCGCACTCGTCAGGGGAGAGAGTAATTTCGGGTAGGCCGGCCAGTTCTTCGACCTTTGATTCGATGCGCTTGGCCGCAGCGCCGGGTTCCTGGATCAATGTCGGCACCACGCTTTGTACGGCGGGATGCTGCAGGTTCCAGATGCAGGCAAGCTGGAGCATGGTCAGGCCATGTTTTTCTGCGATCGGGCGGAGTCCCTCGATTTTTTTCGCGCCCGCCTCGACCCAGCCGGCCGGGCGAAAGGTGCGATGATCGCGCGGGGCAAATTGATGACCCGGTTTCACGTCGTCATGGAAAAGACCGCCGTAGTCGACCACGCGCGTGACCAGCCGGGTCCCGGTTTTCTCCGCCGCGGCGAGAGAGAGACGGCCGGGCCACGGCTCCAAGGGATTGAGGATGATCATAGCCCAGTCGATCAAGCCCTGGAAACGCTCGAGGCTCAGGATGAGGTCGAGAGTGAAGCCGTTGGCCGGGCCCGGGGCGATCCCAAGCTGGGTCGTTAGGCCGGCGTCCTGCAGTTTCTCCATCCCTTTCCAGACCGCATCGCTGGTGTAGCCGGTGGCGTCGGGATTGTGCAGGAGGAGAAGATCGAAACGATCGGCGCAACAGCGGGCGAGTGATTTCTCGGCGGCTTCGCGCAGGTAACTCGCATATTCCCGCGGTTTGCGCAGCACAGGGCTGGTGAAACGCGGAAAGCCTTTCGAGCCCTCGCGCTGGCCGTGATAGAAGTCGTGCCCGACCGCGCCGACCAGGCAATAACTCTCGCGCGGTTTGCCCGCGAGCGCGCGACCGAGCAGGGAATCGGCTTCGCCGGCGCCATAGACGTCGGCCGTCACGAAGCTGCGGATACCCTTCTCGTAAGCCAGATCGATCAGCGAAAGGAAACGCTCGTCAGGCAACGGCTCGCCGAAATGCATGAAACGCCCGGCCCCCCACATACCAAAAGCAGTTCTGGTCAGTTGCATCGCCTCCATCGTAAGGCGCGTCCGAGCGTTCTCCAAGCGCGCAACGACAGAAGGAGCGCCTGGAGACGCGCTGGGCTCGCGGGAAAACAACGCGCGCTCGAAGCGGCGGAATGGTTCGTGCTCGGTTGCTCCGCAGGTGAATGCCGTGGCGTTGGCCTCGGAAAAGACAAACACTGAAATCCATCTTTTGTCCTCAGCCCATGATTAGCGCCAGGAAGAACGACCGAATCCTTCGCCTGGTGCTGCTCCTGGCGGCGGTCGGATTGACGACCATCGTCGTGCTGATCGGAGTGGTCGGTTACGAGATGAGCTCGAGCCATGCTGAGCGCGAGACTTTACAATCGGAGCAGGAACGCCTCTATCAGAACTCGGAGGATATCCTGCGCCATTCCAGTGCGGCGCGCGGTGAGATTATCGCGATTCTGGCGGGGGAGTTCGTCGCCGATGCGTCCAAAGAAACGGAGAAATTTGCGGCGGTGATCCAGCGGATGCCCGACGGTGCGCAACAGCTTTCCGTGGAGGAAGCGCGGGCAGGATTCAAGGATCTGGGCGAGGGGCTGGTCGGGATCAAGCTGCGCTCGCTGGCCTGGCGTGCGCGGTTTGACGCGGTCTCGCAGGACATCCGAGAGCGGGAAACGCTGGGCCAGGTCCTCAAGCAGATCGGAGCGCTGCGTAGCGCGATCGAAACGTTGGAGGTCCTGAACAAAACAGAGGCGAAACAAAGCCGGCGGATCGCGCTTTCCCGGAGGCATCTGGCGGAGTTGGCGACGCTGGTGGAACGGCTCAACGGCGAAGAGCAGCTGAATCATCTGCCGGATCTGGTTGATAAAGAACTGAAGCCGGCGTTGGAGCGGTTTGGCCAGGAGTTGGCGGCACTGACAGAAGCGCAGCCGGACCGTGGCGGGCTGGTGGTCCAGGCGCTCGAGAATCTCGAGGCGACGCTTTTTCGCGAGCGGGTGCAGGCGGCGAAAGCGGGAGACGATGCGAGCGGGCTCTATGCCTTGCGCCGGAATGTGCTGCTCCTGCGGAGCGAACGGGAAGAGCTCAATAATGAACGCTTCAATCTGGCCCGCCGGATCGACGATGCGGTGGCCGCCTATCTGCGCTCAGCCCGGTCTGAGTCGGAAAATCTGGCTGCCAAGATGGAGCGCGAGCTGGCATTCAGCAGGCAGCGGATGACCATCGCAGGCGCTTGTTTCGCTCTCATTTTCCTCTGGCTGGCCTGGCTGATTTTGCGGGCCATCAAGGGCCAGATAGCCGTCATCGAAGAGGTCGAGCAAAATCTCGGGAAGCTGCAGCGCGACCACGAGTCAGTCCTCAACGCGGTTGGTGAAGGGATCCAGTGGATCGATTGCGCCGGCCACATCCTTTTCGAGAATTCGGCGGCCAAACGATTATTAGGCTGGGATGCTTCCGAGCTGGCCGGTCGCAGCGCTCATTCCGTCATCCACCATAGCCGGCCCGATGGCTCTCCCTATCCGGAATCCGAATGTCCGATTCAAGTGACCTTGCTGACGGGATTGTCGCAGCAGGTCGAGAA
>JBDTOL010000034.1:0-8104 GCA_039933235.1 Spartobacteria bacterium
GGCAAATGGACCTTCGAGCAGGCGGTCAAATATTTCATGGAAGCCGGCGGCCTCGATCGCGAATCGGCCGAAGGCGAAGCGGCCGGCGCGGCCTCCAGCCCGACACAGAAGATCAGCTACATCATCGGGAAATGGCAGATCATGCAGTTGTTAGGCCGCTACCGCGACAAGAAGGGCGCGGATTTTCGTCTCGGACAATTCCACGACGAGCTGATCAGCCACGGCAGCCTGCCGCTCTCGGTGATCGATTGGATCATGCTCGACGATCCCTCGGCAGTCGAGAAAGCACTCGAGTAGGCTGCACGAGGAACACCTGAGCCAGCGGGACGCCGGAGCGACTAACACCACCCGCACTGTGCCCTGAATCTATCGGGAAAAATTAAGCTGCTAAGGCTTCCTTTTCGTGGGCGCGGGACTTTCGTCCGGCATCGTTCGCCGAACTTTCCGAGGGGTCGCAGTGGGAGTCGAGCTCGCCTTCTTAATGTGATACTCAAGACGCGCCTTGCGAGTCTTCGCATCCTGGCTGTTCGGATCCATGCTCAGGACTTTATTGCAGTCCTCGATCCCTTTTTCGTAGGCTCCCTTTAATTCGTAAACGTAGCTCCGGTCCAGGTAGGCCTCCTTGTCCTTCGGCTTATCCTTGATGATGCGCGTAAAATCGGCGATCGCCTTGTCGTACTCCTTCAGGTTCCAGTAGGCGAAAGCGCGCCGGTCGAGGATGGCGGCATCGTCTTCCTTCTCTTTCAGGACCACGTCGTAATCTTCCACCGCTTTTTTGTATTCCTTCTTCTGGAGATAGGCGAAGGCGCGGAAGCGGTGCGCGGACACGCTGTCCGGCTTCAGTTCGAGCGCCTTGGTCAGATCCTCGATCGCCTTGTCGTATTTCTTGTCCGCCGTGTAGGCGACCCCACGGTTGACGTAACTCGAGAAATTATCCGGCTCGGCTTCGATCGCGTCGCTAAACGCCTTGATCGCTTCCGCAGTCTTGCCGGCGCCCTTATAGGCAAGCCCAAGATTGTTGTAGTTGTTGGCTTCTTTCGGATCCGCTTTGACCGCTTTCTGGAAAAGGTCGATCGCTTTTTCCCATTCCTTGTTCTTGGCCGCCTCGATCCCTTCTTTCCCGTACTTGTAGGCATCGGCTTTGTCGTCCGCTCGCCCGTCGGAAGGCGCCAGGAACGCGAGCGATACAAAAAGAGCGACGGTCAGATGACGATTGAGTTTTTTCATAAATGGGAATCCCTCAGTAGATACGAGTGAGCGGGCAGTTTGGCCGCAAGAATTTCCTCCTGCAAGCGGAAGCTGGCCCTGCAATGATTTAAACGGGAGCCGCTTCCATTGATGTGCCCGGTTCGTCCACACGGGTGATTCGACGAGCCCGCCCGGTGTTTTCTTCAATCTCGACCAGCACCCCCCGCAAACGCGATTCGCCATGCGCGACCGGAAAGACGGCCGGGAGATTGGAGATGAAACGACCGACGATCGGCTCGATCTCGCGCCCGAGGATCGAGCGGACCGGCCCACACATCCCGGCGTCGCAAATGAAAGCCGTTCCGTTCTCGAAGATTTGTTCGTCGGCCGTCTGGACGTGGGTGTGGGTGCCGAGCACGGCGGAAACGCGGCCGTCAAGGTAGCGGCCGAGGGCAATCTTTTCGCTCGTCGTTTCACCGTGCGCATCGACGACGATGACGGAGGTTTCGGCCCGCATCAGGTTGACCGCCTGGTCGAGTATCGGGAAGGGATTCTCCAGGATCGGCTGCATGAAAGTGCGCGCCTGCACGTTGATCACGCCGACCTTCCCCTTCGGCGTCTCAAGCACGATCGTGCCAGCGCCCGGGGCCCCGGCCGGATAATTGAGCGGGCGGAGCAGGCGCGGCTCGGTGTCGATAAAAGGCACGATCTCTTTCCGATCCCAGATGTGATCGCCAGTCGTGATCACGGAAACGCCGGCGCGCAACAGATCGATCGTTATTTTCGGTGTGATGCCGCGCCCAGCCGCGGCGTTCTCGCCGTTCACGATGACGAAATCCAGGGCATGTTGCCGCTTCAACTCCGGCAGCCGGGCGATGACCGCGTTCCGGCCGGATTCGCCGACGATATCGCCGAGGAAAAGAATCGTGAGCATGCGCCGATCATCGTATTAAACTCGAAAATCCCAAGTTGATGTTTCGTTCTCTCGTTATGCGGGCGCTTGCGCTCCTCCTCCTCTCCCCGGCGCCCATCGCACGCGCGCTCGACGAAGAGGCGCCTAACGAAATGGCAGCGCACCTTAGCACGCTCGGGCGCAAACCCGACTGGAGCGAGCTGGAGCGCTACCAGGGGACGATCACACACGACGAATTCGTGCGCCTGCTCGAGCAGGTTTACGCCACCCACGGCTACGATCCGGCGTTGATCCAGATCGCGCCCGACGCCGCGCGTATCCTCCAGACGGCGGGGACGAAGGACTATCTCGTTTTGCGTTTCGCCGGGGACGAAAAAAGCCGGCGTCCGATTTCGCGCTGGTGGGTCGCGCCGGCGGCGCTGGCCAAGCCGACACCGGCGCCAGAAAAACCGCTGGCCGGTTTCCACATCGCGCTCGACCCGGGCCACATGGGCGGCCGCTGGGCGGAGATGGAAGAGCGCTGGTTTAAGATTGGCGACGCTCCGCCGGTGCAGGAAGGCGACATGACCCTGCGGGTGGCGCAGCTCCTCCGTCCAAGGCTCGAATCGTTAGGCGCGAAAGTCTCGCTCCTGCGCGACAAACTCGAGCCGATCACGCCTTATCGGCCGTCGGACTTCGAGGAGATCGCACGCCAGTTCCTGATCCAGGCGGGAGTGGCCGATCCGCGCGAGCACTACGATGGCCGGACGGATCCCGCCAAAGAGCAAACCGTCGGGTGGCAGCGCGAGCTTCTCTTTTATCGAAATAGCGAGATCCGGCGCCGGGCCAGCGAGATCAACCACCGTCTCGAACCCGATCTCGTGCTCTGCCTCCACTTCAACGCCGAGCCGTGGGGCGACCCGAACCGGCCGACCCTGGTCGAGAAAAACCACCTGCATTTGCTCGTCAACGGCTCGTATCTTCCCGTGGAACTGGCGCTCGATGACGAGCGCTTTGAGATGATGCTGAAACTCCTGAGCCGCTCCTTCCCGGAAGAGCTGGCTCTCGCCGAAGCCTTTGCCGAAACGATGGCGAAAGAGACTGGCCTGCCACCATATCGCTATAAGACGGAGAACGTGACGCCAGTCGGGACGAGCGGTTATGTCTTCGCGCGCAACCTTCTGGCGACGCGGCTCTACCGTTGTCCCACCGTCTATTTCGAGCCCTACGTGATGAATAGCGGGGAGGTGTTCGAGCGGGTGCAGGAGGGCGATTATGAAGGGATGCGCGCCGTGGCGGGGAAGGAGCGGCCTAGCATTTATCGCGAATATGTGGAGGGCGTCGTCGCCGGGCTCCTAAAGTATTTCAAAACGGTGCGACCGGACCGGTAATAATCGCACTGTAGCCGTCGCCCTGTGGACGACGCGGGGGAAAGATTCGCTCCAGGAGAAGCGGCGCCCCGCCCACGCTTCGCACAGCGAAACGGCTACAGTTGATCGACCGCTGCGTGCAGGTCCTCCATGGTGACGTCATCTGCGACGCTGGCGCGACCGATTTCGTGCGCCACGACGAAACGGATGCGGCCCTGCTCGAACTTCTTGTCGCGCGGGAGAGCAGCGAAAATTCTCTCGCGCGGAAACCCGGGCGGCAGGGTGAGCGGGAGCTGGCGCGATTGCAGGGCGACCCGAATCTGGTCGACTGCGCCGGCCGCCAAGCCGGCCCGGCGCACCGAGACGTGCGCCGCCGCGACCATCCCGAGGCTGACCGCTTCGCCGTGCAACATGTTCCCGTAACCGGCAGCGTGCTCAATCGCGTGTCCGATCGTGTGGCCGAAATTCAAGAGCGAACGGGTGCTCTTCTGCTCCCGCTCATCGGCCGAGACGATCTCCGCCTTGATCTGGAGATTGCGCGCGATGAAGTCCGCACAGTTGCCACGATCCACCTCCGGCAAGGACGAGAGCAAGGCGGCGTCGCGAATGATGCCATGCTTGATCGCCTCAGCGAAGCCTTCGTTCCAAATGCGATCCGGCAGGGTGCGCAGAGTATCGATATCGGCCACCACCAACGAAGGATGGTGGAAGCTGCCGATCAGGTTCTTGCCCGCGGTGGAGTTGACCCCGGTCTTGCCCCCGATGCAGCTGTCGACCTGCGCCAGTAGCGTGGTGGGCACTGCGACGAACGGGATACCGCGCAGATAAATCGAGGCGACGAAGCCGGCCAGGTCGCCCACCACTCCACCGCCTAACGACACCAGAAACGAGGTCCGATCGAGGCCTGCGGCGCTCAACCGGGCGCAAACCCTCTCCGCCTCTCGGATCGATTTTGCATTCTCCCCTTGCGGGACCTCGACCAATTCGGCTTGAACTCCGGCTCGACCCAGACTTGCGCGGACCGTCTCAGCGAAAAGCGCCGAGACACTTGTGTCGGCCACGACCGCGCAGCGATCCCCTCGCAGGCGTTGTCTGGCGAGTGCGCCGACCTCCTCCAGTAGGCCCGGCCCGATCAGGACTTCATAGCGCTCCTGGCCAGCGCAGACCGAGACCGATTTCACAAGTCCCAGCGAAATTGGGAAGGATCGTCTACCGGACCGCTCTTGGGCGCCTTAAACGTGGTCCACGAGAGGCTCTCGGCATGCAGGTCGGCGAAGAGCGCGTTGATATTCTTCCGTTTCTGCTGGGTCCCGCCGGTCGCAATCCCACCCGGGGTGCTGGTATCTCGCAGGACAGTGACGGTAGCGCCTGTAACGCCGGAAAAATTTACCTGCGAAGTGCTGTTTTGGGCCGGGGCCAGGAGGATGAAGAGCGTCGGCTTTTGGATCTTGTCCGCCGATTGCGCGACCGCATTGGAATTTAACCCATAGCTGACGGCCGAGGTGCTCTCGCTTTCGACGACAGAGCGTTTGTCGAAGGGGGACTGAAAAATCTTCCAGGCAGGCAAGTATTTCGGATGCAGACTCTTCATCCAGGAGGTCGTGCCCTGGTCGACAAAGATTACACCATCGTTGTCGTTCAGGTAGGTTTGCGTCGCGATGCCGAGCTGGCGCAGATTACTCAGATCCTGGGTCACCCGGGCTTTCTCCTGCACGCTGCTGAAAACCGGCACAGCGATGCTGGTCAAAATGGCGATCACAACGATGACCACGAGCAACTCGATCATGGTAAAAGCTCGCGAAGAATTCTTCATACTGGGATCGTTGCGAGGCAACGTATCATCCTCGTCCGGTCTTAGGTAAGCGAAATCGCCGGGACGAAGCAACGCTTGCCCCCGCGCCCTTGCGTTTGTAAATAAAAGGATGCCTGATCCTGTCGACCCGATCGATCCCGTCGCCCCGCCGCCCCCTCCACCACCGGCGGACCGGTCTGACGCCACTGCGCGCCCGACCTCCACCGGGCTCCCTTCCAATGTCGCAGCGGCGCTCGCCTGTTTCCCGCTCATCGGAGGCATCATTTTTTACATCGTGGAGAAGCGCGACGGGTTCGTCCGTTTCTACGCGATGCAATCAATCATCTTCGGCGCGGCCTGGTTTCTATTTAATATTCTCTCGGCCATCATGCATGGAATTCTCTGGGCGATTCCGGGGATTGGCCATCTCCTGGCCGGGCTCTGGGCGCTCGCCTCGGCACTGGTGCAGATTGCTTTCCTGATCGTGCTCATCATCGCGATCGTGAAGGCCTTCAGCGGCGTTCGCTGGGATATTCCATGGGTGGGACCGATCACGCGCAAGCAGACGAACGAGGTGTAGAGGCGGGCGTGTCGCCCGCTGTCTTTGGCGTGGTTGGGGCCGCACTCGCGCGTTGCGGCCGACACGGGTTTTCTCTGCGGCCGACACGGCCGCCGCTACACTGCGGTTTGCTACACCAGCAGCTTCACCACCACCTGATTGAGGATCAGCGCGTGGTCGAGCTGGCTGGTCACGATCTGCAGGTTCGCCTTCAGGCAAGCCTCGAGGCCGGCGACGAGCCGCTCCGTCTCGAAGTTATGCGCCTGCATCGCCGCAATGCCCAGCGTGTAGCCGTTGATCGTACCGTCCTTTTTGCGCGGCAGGTGTGCCGTCGCTTCGGCAGGGAGCCGGTTCAGGGTGGAGATAAAGGAAAAGGGCGCGCTGGGCCGCGGCAGCCGGTGGCGCTGCATGAGATCCTTTGCGAGCAGGAGATTGCGGACCGTCGGGATGATCGCGACGAGCAGGATGCCGATGGCCGATTCGCCCTGGTCGAGCAATTGCCTAACGAGGGAGAGCGCGTGCCCGAGGTCGCGCGCGGCGAGGGCGTTCCCGAGTTCGAAGATCACGCCGGCGCGGGAGAGCGGGACGAGCTTGCGAACGATCTCCAGCGTCACGCGTCGATCCTTCTCCCCGAGGTAAAGGTCGAGCTTGTCGAACTCGTTGTTGATCGTGCGGGTCTCGCCGCCGGTCAGGAGCACGAAGAGATCGATCGCCTCCGCCTCGAAGCGAAAACCCCGTTCCCGGCCTAACGACTGAACGAGGTCGAGCGCCGCCTCTTCCCAGCCGCTCCGGCTCGAGTCGAGCTTGTCGAAGATTTGGAGATCGGCGCGTTTCGCGAGTGCTTTGTAAAAGGAGCGCCGCTTGTCCACTTCCGGCGCACTGAGGAGAAACTTCACTTCGCCGCCGCCGAGGTCGCCTTCGAGCGCGTTGCGCAATTCTTCCAGCGCATCCTGCACCGCGGCCGAACCACCAATCTTGTTGTCCGCCAGAAAGTTCGCATTCTTCAGCCAGACCAGTTTGCCGCCGCCGAAAAACGGAAGCGTCTGCAATGCCTCGATCGCGGAACGGATCCGCGTCGCCGCCTGGTCGGCGTTGTCGGCGCAACCGTCGATCGTCTCCAAGCCAAAATCGCCGGCATCGGCCGGAGTGAGCTCGGCCGCGAGTTCAGCCGCCGCCGTTTTCACCGCGCTCTCGTCCGAGCCGACGACAGCGTAGACGGGTGAGTTTTTGGGAACAGCTTTCGGTTTCGCCATCGGTTTTCCCGATATTACCACACCGAAAATTTCATGCTTCTCAGGGCGTGCCTGGAAAGGACGGCACTACTGGCCTCGCGTTGGTCGAAGGCTACGAATTCCAACAGCAGTTTCCCCGCGCGGTATTGCTCCCGCCGGCCTCAGCGCGTCCAACGGCTAAAGCGCTTTTCAAACTCCGGTATGTCGGAAAATTCTTCCCGTAGATTTCGGCCAGCGCTTCCGGCAGCGGATGGCCGTCGCTCACCAGGTCGACGGATACTTGTTGAAGAGGTAGTGAACCAACTTCGCGCTCGTGTCGTAGAGACGGGCGACTTCCAGCGGAGTCTCCGGATAAAGCTCGGCCGCGAATAATTCCGCCACCGTCATTTCCGCAAACTGCAATTTCCGCTGGTTGGATCTCGGCGACCGCGAACTCCGGGCCGCGACGCTCGCGCCGCCCATGTATTCGGCGCAGCCCTCGCTCAGCCAAAGGGGCGAGCGACGGTTCCCATAGATGCGGGAGAGGATGGCGTGGGTCGTCTCGTGCGCGAGCGTGTGGGAATCGAAGCCTCCCCCGACAGCGCGCAGGTCGAGAAAGAGATCGTCGCGCAAAGTGAAGCTGTGCACCCAACCGAGGGCGGGTTTCGAGGAGAAATTTCTGCCACTCTTTTTCGTCGCGGAAAATATAGACGTGCGACTTGCGCGCGTACTGCTCGGGAAGCGCGCCTAACGACTGGGCGACATACCAGAGACCGCGTCGCCCATAGTGCTGGTGGCGCGTTTCGGCAAGGGCGACGAGTCGCTGCTGGCGCGGCTCGGAAAAGGCCAGGTCGGCGAGGAAGACTGCGCGTAACCAGTTAGAACGAACGCCGCGCTGAGTGCGACCGCGCCCTAGGGACAGCGATTGTTAGGGCGAAGCGGCGACGGTTTTCGCGTCCTTCGAGGCAAAGGGGAGAAATTCCTTTTCCAGTGTGTCGACATCGAAGAAGCGGCCAGAGTAATGGCGCGACAAGGCGGTGTCGAACCCTTCACCGCGCGCGACCGAATCGAGCAGGGCGCGAAAGCCCGCCG
>JBDTOL010000035.1:0-4384 GCA_039933235.1 Spartobacteria bacterium
TGACCCTGCCGTCGTACTTGCGATGAACGATGGGTTTCACGTCTTTGCCGGAGCAGTCCGGTGCCGTATCCACGTGGGCGAGAAAGGCCACGGTCGGCACGCGGGCTTTGCGCGTGTTGGCGGGTATGCTGGCGATGACGTAACCGTGCTTCGTCATCTGTACGTCCGCCGCTCCCAGTTCACTCAGCTCCTGCTTCAGCATCTCCAGCAGTACCAGTTGACCTGGAGTGCTCGGAAACGCCGTGCTGGTCTCGTCCGACTGCGTATCGACCCGAACGTAGCGCAGGAACCGTGAGAGGAGTTCGTCGCTCATGCCCGGACTCTCCGCGCCGAGCGTGAAGGCGCAACTCTCTCGTGGATTTAAGCCAGATCGCCGTCCGCGTGATCCAAACGTCAGTGATCCGACTGAAGGATTTTCTTCAGCGGCGCCATCCATGGAAACGCCGCTTAGAAGTGCGCACCCACGTATTCTCTCATCTGGAGATGCCAGTAAGCCATTCGTGTCCGCCCTTCGGGCCCAGTCGTCCAGATGATGAGCGATGCCGCCGTTCCACAGCACCTCTGACATGCGGTAGGTCGGACCGGTGTCTGCCACGGATTAGGATGGCACCTGGTCGGCCAGCGGCAAATCTTCCGCCGGGAAAAGGCTCGCATCCTGTCCCTGGCCGCGAACGCGGACCACCAATAGTTGTGCCACGCCGCGCAAGGCGCCGATCTCCTCCGCGAAACAGCGCGCAAACTCCTGCGGCGCCCGCCGATCAGACGACCACGAGACTTCGAGACGGTCTCCGGACATCGCCACAGGAGGCGATCGATCACTAATGAAGGTGCCGGGCACGCTGCCCGATGGACAAATAATAGCGACCCACTTTCCTGTCACCGTCGCTTATCTCGACTGGCTCGAGCAAGCGAAGATGGGGAAAGCTCTGCCGGAGGGTAGGCACGAGAGTTTTACGCTTGGCTACAATCAAAGCGTCCCCAACCGGATGCCTCTGGTTATAAGTGGGCCAAAGCTCTAACTGGTTCAGCGGCCGAGTCACGGTCGGCACAAACGTCTCCGGTTGGCCCGGGAGATAAAAGGAGAGCAAAGCTGCCGTCATATAGTTATCGGCGATGATGAATTGCGCTCCGGTGGATTTCTCCGCCTGCGCCACGGCGCCCGCCAGGCTGCGTGAACCGCGCGCGCGATCGAGCGGATCGAGCCGATGTGACAGGTGCAGCCACCGCGTCTCGAGCAGGATGCCGGTTTCCACCGTGGCCAACGCCATCGCGGCGATGGCGAGCCATCGAGCCCAGCGATGAGCCAGTGCCAGCTCGAGCCACTTGGCGGCCAGCAGTATTATCCCGCCGACATAAGCGGCCGCGGTCCAATTCGGCGGCCCAAAGTAGTGCACGCTGAGGGCGAGATAGAGGACGAAGAGCGGCAGGAAGAGAGCCGCCGCATAACCAGTCGCAGGCTGCGGCGCGCGCCAAAGCGACCGCCGAAAAAAAACGGAGAGCAGCCCGACAAAGAGAAGCGGCGAAATTATTCCTGCTTGTTCGCCGAGGAAGGAAAAGACATGGCCTGGATGGAAACTCACTCCCTTGTCCAGCGCGCCGCGATGGAGCAACCAGTCGCTCGTTGGCCAGTGATGGCGCACGTTCCAGATGATGGCCGGCAGCAGAAAAAGCAGCGCGGTCCCGATCATCACCCAGAACGTGCCCCGTCGAAAATGCGCTCGGCACGGTCGATCCCAGAGACAAAAGGCGGCGAACGAGAGTAGCTCGATCGCCGCGGTGTATTTCGAGAGGAGCCCAAGACCAACCAGCGCGCCGGTCAGGACCCAGGGCCCGAGACGGGTTTGATCCTTGGCCCACCAAAAGGCCAGCGCCGCCCAACTCCAAAAAAAGACATAGACGGTGTCAATCGTCATGAGCGACGCGCCGACCGCAAACAAAGGAACGACGCTCGCCACGACCAGCGCCCAAAAGGCGGCGCGGTCGGAAAAAAGACGGCGAGCGAGCAGGAACATCGCCCACCCCGTCCCGCTGGCGAGGAGCACGGCAAAGAAGCGCACGCCGAAAACAGTCTGACCAAAGAGCGCGGTCCCCGCCCAGATGAGCCAGGCGATCATGGGACTTTTGTCGAGATAACAAATGTCGGGGTGACGCGACCAAAGCCAGTGATAGGCTTCGTCGCCGACCAGTTCCAGATGGGTGCTGTAGGCAAGGTGAAAGATGGTGCCGAGAAGGATGAGGAGGAGCGTGGCCCAGGCGTAGCGGGAGCGAAAAGAGCCGTTCACAGCAAAGTCTTCCTGCAAATCGCGCTGGCTGATGAAAGGGCGGGGTCCGGAGCTGGCAAAATCGAGGTTGAGAGGGTCGTTAGGCTAGGGCGGGCTCATCAGCTGGCGCCGCCTCGGTTGATCTTCGGCTACGACCTCAGAGGTTTCCTCGGCCGCCGATTCCCGGTGCGCCGATATTACCTGTCCGTCGTGCGCGTCGATGTCGATTTCGAGCAAATCGTCCGAATTGGGAAGTTCCAGATCGATTTCCCAAATCAGTCGCGAGTTCTCGCCCCGCAACTGCTCGGCCGCGAGCCGCCCCTCTGGTGCCTGGCGCCGGGCGATCTTCTCCGCCCGGGAAAGACTGACGCGCCGGCTTTCGGGATCTGTGGGATCAGCCCCGCCCCGGCCGACGAGGGCCACCAACCCGGCAACCGCCAGCCCGAGACCAACCGCAACGAACCTTCCGCGCAGCGCGGCCGCCGAGATGCGCCGGCTCAGTTCCTCCGCCAGGTTTGATTCTTTGCGTCGCTTTGAATCGCATCGGCGCCATCTGAACCAGGCCAGCCCGACGAAATCAATGATCGGCAGGAGGAGAAAACTTTTCACCGAATATCTCGATTGTCCGTGCCGGCGAGGCCGGTGATTGACTGGCTCCTCGACGACGCGGAAACCAGCCGCGACCGCCAGCGCGGGCATGAAGGAATAAAGCGTCCGAATCGGGATGAAGGTTCTGACCACCTCTCGCCGGAAGACCTTGAGCGCGCAGCCGGCATCGGATACTCCATCCCTCAGCCAATAGCCCCGGATGAGATTTGCGATCCGTGATATTTTTCTTCGCGCCCAGGAATCGCGGCGCGCCGTTCGGGTCCCGACAACCATGTCGGCGGCGCCCAGTCGCGCAAGTAATCTCGGGATGTCGCGCGGATCGTTCTGGCCGTCGCCATCCATTGTGATGATGATCGGCGCCCGGGCCTTGCCAAAACCAAAAAGCAAGGCAGCCGATTGACCCTCGTTTTCGGCCAGGCAATAAATCCGGCATTGCGGCCACGTCATCGCGATCGCGTCCATCGTCTGCGCGCTTCCATCGGTGCTTCCGTCATCGATCAAGATGACCTCCGCGCCGGGAGTCATGTTTTCGAGCACCACCTTCAATTCGCGGCAAAACTCCGCGAGACTTTCCTGCTCGTTGAAGAAAGGAACAACGACCGAGAAGGAAGGGACCTGGCCTGGGACATCGAAGTTTTCGCCACGCATCATCCCGGCCTCAAAGGTGGACCTTCCGTCAATCGGTCCCTCTCCCGCTCGCGCACCGCGAGGGCGGCTCCGGGCAGAAGCGGCAGCACGAGACGAAACTCCGTCCACTCGCTATCGGAACGAACGAGCAGAACATCGCCGCCATGCGCACGCGCGATCTCCCGCGCGATGCTCAAGCCGAGTCCGTGCCCGGGGATTTCATTGCTGTGCGAAGGATCGCCGCGATAAAAGCGATCGAAGATTTGCGCGCCGGCTCCGGGTGCGAGACCGGGTCCGGTGTTGCTGATTCTCAGCACCGCCCGATCTTTCTCCACCGCTGCCGCGATCGTCACCCGGCCGCCGGGCCGGTTATGCTTGATCGCGTTGTCGATCAGGTTCATCGCCGCCCGGGCGAGCAGGCACTGGTCTCCGCGCGTCACCACCTCATCCGCTAGCTGGCATTCCAAAGTCAACCCCGCCGGCTCCGCCAGGATCTCCGCGTCCTCCATCAGCTCGCGCGCCAGCCTAACGAGATCGACCGGTTCTTGCGCCAGGACGAGGTGGCTATCGTCCGCACGCGAGAGGAAGAGCAAACCGTCGATGATCTGCGAGAGGCGGGAACATTGTTCGCTCAGATCGGACAGAAGCTGGCGATGCTCGGAGGCGAGGGAATCGGAGTCCAATGCGTTCTCCACCTCCGCCTGCATCAAGGAGAGGGGCGTTTTTAATTCGTGCGAGGCGTCGGAGGTGAAGCGGGTGACCTGTTCGAAACTGCGCTGGAGGCGGTCGAACATTTCGTTCAAAACCTCGGTGAGGCGTCCGATCTCATCCTGCGCTGGCGGGGGCGGCATCCGCTGGTGGAGATCGGTCGCGGAAATCTTTTCGGC
>JBDTOL010000036.1:0-18429 GCA_039933235.1 Spartobacteria bacterium
AGCGATCGATTTGCGGGACGGGAAAGTGCGAGCGGATGTAAAACCGATCGTTAGGCGTAATGAAGCCATCGAGTGTGCCAAACGGCGTTTCGAGATTGGCCGGTTCTTTTTCGCGAATGATCATTCTCCGAACCTAAACCGCGCAGTGCTCCGAGACCCAGCGTAAATACTCCGGCAATCCCTGCTCAATCGGAAACGCGATGATTTCTGGGACCTCGTAGGGATGACGCTGGCGTAACGTGGTCTCCAGCGCCTCGTAGCGATCGCTGGTCGTCTTGAACAGAACCAGCGCCTCCTTCGCGTTTTCGACTTTCCCTTCCCACCAATAGATCGACTCCACCCCCGGCAGGATGTTGGCGCACGCGGCGCACCGCTGCTCCACTAATTCGCGTCCAACGCGCTCAGCCGTCGCCGTGTCCGGGAAGGTGCTCAAGACGAGGATGGCTTCGCCGGCCATTTCGTTAGGCCAGAGCTGCTACGGTGGCATGGCGGCAAATCCACCCGCCCGCGATGACGGTGTCACCGTCATAGCAAACCGCGGCCTGCCCCGGCGTAACGGCCTTCTGCGCTTCATCCAATCGCACTAGCGCTCGATCATCAGCGACCGGAATCAGCATGGCCGCGGTACCGGGATGGCTGTACCGAATCTTCACCGTCACGGGAACTGGCTCTTCGGTCGGAGCACGGCTGCTCCAGTTTACGCGATCGATCTCAAATTCTTCAACCAGCAAATCTTCGGCGTCGCCAACAAAAACGCGATTGGTAGCCGGGTCGATATCGACCACATAGCGCGGCCGCGACGAACCGCCCGGAAGGCCTTTGCGCTGACCGATCGTGAACATCTCGATCCCCTCGTGCTCCGCGATGAAGTGACCCGACAGATCGTAGATACCGCCGCGATGAAACTCGCCCTCACCGAGGTGCCCGCGCAGGAAGGCCTTGTAGTCGTTCCCCGGGACGAAACAAATCTCCTGGCTGTCCACCTTGTCCGCCACCTTCAGGCCTAACGAGCGCGCAATCTCGCGGATTTCAGGCTTCGCCATGAGGCCGAGGGGCGTGAGCGCGCGCCGGAGCTGTGCCTGGCGCAGGCTGAAAAGGAAGTAGGATTGATCTTTCCGCGGATCAGCGCCCTTGCGCAAAATCGCGCGGTCGGCCTGATGCTCAATGATGGCGTAGTGGCCGGTGGCGATGTAGTCGCAATCGAGCGCGCGGGCCTTTTCCCAGAGGCTGCCAAACTTCAGCTTCTCGTTGCACATCACGCAGGGGTTCGGGGTGCGGCCGGCCTGGTATTCGCTCGAGAAATAATCGATCACCACGCGCTCAAACTGGTCGGCCTCATCGACCACGTAATGTGGAATGCCTAACGAATGGGCCACGCCCCGGGCGTCCGCGATCGCCTGCGGACCGCAGCATTTGTCCTCGGCCCGCGAGATGCAGTCCTGCGGCCAGACCTTCATCGTCACGCCGACGACGTCGTAACCCTGCTCGCGGAGGAGATAGCCCGCGACGCTGGAATCGACCCCACCGCTCATGCCGAGGAGGACGCGCTGTTTCGTTCCGTTCATCGAGCGCGTAAAGTCGGCGCGATCGGCGGCATGGTCAACGTGAAGGCTGCGACGGCGTCTCCCGCGCAGGAAACGGCCGCCGGTTTACTCGATCGGCCCGATGATAGTCGGGCTCAGGCGCTGGTAGCGCGATTTTCGATAGGCGGTGACGTAACTGGTGTATTCGAAGGTGCAGGCAACCGGCTGGCCGTTGCGGAAGCCGGGGATATAGCGCGCGTTGGCATATTCCTTGAGCGCGGCGCGGCCGAAGTTGTAGTTGGGGATTTTCGGAAGCGACCTTCATGTTCGTCACTTTGCCGGAGGCGTCGACCGAGATCGCGAGCGTCGCAGCGCCGTTCTTCTGATGCAGGCGCGCCTTTTCCAGCTCTCCCTTGGCTGAATCGAAGTCGCTCGTCCCGGAGATGAGCTGTGGGGCAAGGAAATCTTTCGCCTGCTTCAGGTCGTCTGCATCTTGATTGGCGTAAACGTGAAGCTGCGGTTTGCCGTTCACCGAGTAGAACAACACTGCGCCGGCGAATAAACGGAGACCGGCTTATGGTTATAAATGGCCGGGATGAAGTAGGCGCGATCGAGCGCGACTTTGACCTGATCAGCGAGCCGCTTCGAATCGCGTGTCCCGCGATAGGTCATGCCGTCTTCAGCCTTGCCGCTGCGGCCAATGTAGCATTCAAACATGACGGCGGCGTCCGGCTGGCTTTTAGCGGTGAGCTTTTGGACGTCGATCAGGTTGACGAGGGATTTGGGGCCGTTCCCGACGAGAGCCGGGCGAAAGTCCGGCTCGCCTTGCGCGACGGTGATCAGGGCGAGAGAAGCTAAGACGACAGCGCAGGTAATTCTGGAAGGAAACATCGCAGCGTTGAAGCGGATTGGAGCCCTGGTTGCAATAGAATTCTTCACCCTGGTCCTAACGAGCGGCCTTGGACAACCGGGTCGCGTTTCGCAGGACCGAGACGCTGATGAAAGGGCTGTCCCGGAGAGTGAAGCGCCACGGGGAATCTCGCGCCCGACTGATCCCGATGCGCGGATCAGCCACGACCGGTACCTCATCGTTAGGCCGAGGCCGAAAGCAGTGTGACGGATCGGAGCAGAGATCTACCTCGTGATGCTGTTTCCCGATCGCGAGCGCCTGTGTGAGTTTGCCGGGTCCGGAACAGAGTTGCCGGATCTCCTCCACCCCGCGACGCCGTCGCATCAGGTCGAGCCCGCGCTGCGGCTCGATCGCGCGAATCAGGATGAGGCCCTCGCGCAGCCTTCCCTTGATGAGGACGTTCAACATCCAGTGCACACCGTAGTTGAAGTAGATGTAAGCGGCGCCCGGCTTGTTGCGCACGACGAAAGCGCGCGTGCTCGGGCGCATGAAGGTGTGACACGCTTCGTCGCCCTCGACCAGGTAGGCCTCTGTCTCGACCACCAGGCCGGCGCATTTTCCCCAGACCAACTCGGTTCCGATCAGGTTCGCTGCACACTGCAACGGATCGACCTGGAAAAACCGACGCGGCAACACGCCGCCCACTCTAGCAGGTCAGCCGCGGAGTGAAATCGGCGGCAGATCGAATTGCGCCCGACGCACGACCTGATGGCGACTGAAAAACGCGATGAGCGCCTCCCGCGTTTGCATCGGGTGAAAAGTGCAGCGCGCTTCGGGCCGCGCGAGCATTTCGCGCAACTTCATGAAGCGATGACCGCCGCTGCTGGCATCGAAGGTGTTCAGGGCGATGCGATAACGGCGTGCCGGATCGAGCAGTCGCCCGTTAGCTCGGCGCAGGTCGATGACGCGGCGTTGTCGTCCCTCGCCTCCGATCGAAAATTGGAAGCCCGCCAGGCTTCGCGTCTCGCGACTTTGGAAGACTTCTTCCATCATCACCCTGAGCGCGATTGGGTCGAGCTCGGCGGTCACGAGGAAGTTTTCGTAAGGAAGAATGGTCCAGATATCACCAATGGTTTTCCGGCCTTTTTTGAAAGCATGCCTTTCGTCGAAGAGGCCGTGGAAGACGCCATCGATCGTCACGCCACGCTCCGCGAGGCCTTCGAAGATCGACGCCGCGATCAGCGCGGCCAACGCGCTTGGCTCGCCGGTTCGGTTGCGCGCGCTCAGGGAGTCGGCCAGTTCGCCGATCGGCTCGGCCAGGACTGCAGCGGCCCGGTCCAGCTGCGGCTGGGCGCGGCTCAGCACGACCGGATCAAGCGGGATGCCCGCGTCCATCAGCTCGGTGCGGGCTGCACGGTGGAGGAGCTTTCGGGTGTTGCGATCGAAGACCAGATCCACTTTCCCCACATGGATGCCGAAATGATTAGCCTGCGTCAGGATCGCCCCATTTGTTAGGCGACTCGAGATCTCCTGGTGCGTGTGGCCCGCGATGAAGACCGCTGCCTCAGGAAACTCAGCGGTGAGCGAGACGACGCGGTTGGCGAAATCATCGCCACCAGTGCGCTCCTTCAGGCCCATGTGTCCAGCGAGAACCATGGCATCCGCCCCGGAGGCGCGCGCGAGGCGGATGGCCCGGCGGGCCGATTCGATCGGATCCGGGAACTCTATTCCCTTGAGGAATTTCGGGAGAAACCAAAAGGGCATTCCCGGTGTCGTTAGGCCAATGACCGCAATCCTGATCCCGGCGACCTCCTTCCGGATGAAGGGCTGGATTTTCGCGAAGGGATGCAGTGCATCGTGAAATTCTCCCGCCGGCTTCCCTGCGAGCAGAGTGTTCGCTGCCAGCACCGGCATCTGCGATTGCGCGACGGCGCGGACAAACGGTTCGAGGCCCCAATCGAATTCGTGGTTGCCGATGATCCACGCGTCGTAACGGAGAAGGTTGAAGAGATCGATCATCAGCCGGCCCTGATCGCTGAGAGCGAATTGGGTGCCCTGATAGACGTCGCCAATGTCGAGCAGGATCGAATTCGGGTTCTCTCTCCGCCACCGCCGAATCTGTGTGACGCAGCGCGCCATGCCCCCAAGGTCCGCACGTCCTGTGTAATCGATGGTTGGGAGAATATGCCCGTGGAGGTCCGTCGTGTGCAGAATGGAGATCGTGACCAGATCCGGCGTGGACGCCGCTGCCGCGCGGGCCCAGGGCGACAGGGTGCTCCCGAGCGTTGCCCCAGCGAGGAGGCGGAGAAACGCGCGACGGTCGGGAGGACGAGGATTCACGGCGAACACGCCGATTTTGACCGGGGGCGCATCCGGAGCAATGCTTTTCTCGAAGATGAACCTGGAAGGACTGGATCACATCGCTCTGGCCGTGCGCGACGTCGCCGCGTCTGAGCAGTGGTATCGAGACGTGCTCGGACTGGAGCGAAAGCACGAAGGACGTTGGGATGACGTTCCGACATTTGTTGGGAAAGGCGCGACGGGGATCGCTCTTTTTCCGGCCAGCGCGCCCCGGAAAGCGTCAGGCGAAACGGATCCTACCGGCTTTCTGCATTTCGCGCTCCGCGCCAACCGGGAGAATTTTGAGCGGGGGCAGCGGGAATTGAAGGAGCGGGAAATTGATTTTCGCTTTGAGGATCACGGCATCGCGCACTCTATCTACTTTCGCCATCCCGATGGATACAAGGTTGAAATCACAACCTACGAATTGAGTTAGGCATGGCGGTTGTTGCGTTGGTCTTTCCGCCTCGGTGAAGGTGGCCCTGGGAAAAGTTCGCGACGGCGTGACGCCGCCGCCAGCACACGAGACGTGTGCGCTACCCGGCGTGTCGCCGGTTGTGCCACCCCGTGGGTGGTGGGTGTTACCGAGCACAAAACTTTCTCATAGTTGTCCTGATTGGCGGACGCCAAACGCCGAGCCTGTTCGGCGGAGACTCCGCCGAACAACGGCTGGCATCCCGTGCTCCCCGGAAACCGCTCTCGCCTTTTCGTCAGGCGAGGCGACCGCAGCAGTTCTTATATTTCTTCCCACTGCCGCAGGGACACGGCTCGTTTCGACCGACCTTGGGCATTTCACGCCGAACGGGAGCGAGCTCTAGTTTGACTTCGCTCTCGCCGTTCGTATCTCCGTTTTCAGTGACCTGTGCGCCGATGCGCTCGGGCCGCCGACCGGGCGCCGGACCGTTTGCCGTTGGCGCCGTTGGCGTCTGTTCGCGCATGAGGAACTGCGGCAGGGTGGAGAGGAAGGTTTCAAAAGCCTGCAGGTTGGAGGTGCTGCGAAAGAGATTGTGCAGCACTTCTTTCTTAATGTTCGACATGAGATCGACGAACATTTCGTAGGCTTCGGTTTTGTATTCGATCAGAGGATCCTTTTGCGCATAGCCGCGCAGGTAGACGCCTTCGCGCAGAGCGTCCATCGCATAGAGATGCTCCTGCCAGAGCCGGTCGATCGCGTTCAGGATGATGTAACGCTCGAGGCTCTTAACCGCGGCCGGCTCTTCGTGACTCGACTTGCGCTCGTAGGCTTCCTTGATTTTGCCAATCAGGAACTGCGCGTTCTCGTCCGGAGTGCGGGTCTCGAACTGCGCTTTCTCTGCCGTTAGGCCAAGAGGAAAAGTGGTGTTAACCCAATGGAGGAGGCCGGCGTGGTTGGGCTCGTCGCTCGGGGCGCCGCTGCCGAGATATTCCGCGACCTTGCCCGGGACCGCTTCGTCGATCACTTCGTAAACCAGCTTGTGCGGATCGTCGGTATCGATGACTTCGTTGCGATAGGTGTAAACGACCTCGCGCTGGTTGTTCATCACGTCGTCGAAATCGAGAGTGCGTTTCCGCGCCAAATAATTGCGTTGCTCGACCCGCTTCTGCGCGGTCTCGACCGATCGGTTGAGCCAGCGATGCTCAAGTTCCTGGCCTTCCTCGAGGCCGAAGCGCTCCATGATTTTCGTCATGCGATCCGCCGCGCCGAAATTGCGCATGAGGTCGTCCTCGAAACTGACGTAGAAGCGGGTCGCGCCCGGATCGCCCTGCCGGGCGCAACGTCCACGGAGCTGACGATCGATCCGGCGCGATTCGTGGCGCTCGGTGCCGATGACATAGAGACCACCCACGTCGGGCACGCCGAGGCCGAGCTTAATGTCGGTCCCGCGTCCGGCCATGTTGGTCGAGATCGTGACGGTGCCGGGCTGGCCCGCCCGCTGCACGATCTCGGCTTCCTGCCGGTGATATTTTGCGTTGAGCACGTTGTGCGGGATTTTTTCGCGCTTCAACATGCGGCTGAGCAGTTCGGACGCTTCCACGCTGACGGTGCCGACCAGGACCGGCTGTGAAGCCGCGTGCCGCTCGCGGATTTCGTTTATCACCGCATTGTATTTTTCGCGGCGGGTTTTGTAGATGCGATCGTTGGCGTCGGCACGCGCGACCGGACGATTGGTCGGGACCACTGCGACGTCGAGCTTGTAGATGTCGTGGAACTCGTTCGCCTCGGTTTCGGCGGTGCCGGTCATGCCAGCGAGCTTGTGATAGAGCCGGAAATAATTCTGGATCGTGATCGTAGCGAGGGTCTGCGTCTCACGATCGATCTGGACGCCTTCCTTGGCCTCGACCGCCTGGTGCAAGCCGTCGCTCCAGCGCCGCCCGGGCATTTTCCGGCCGGTGTACTCGTCGACGATGACGACTTTGTTCTCCTCGACAACGTAAGCGACATCTTTCTCAAAGAGGCAATAAGCGCGCAGGAGCTGCGAGATGTTGTGGATCTGTTCGGCCTGCTTGTCGCACTGCTCCTGCCGCTCGGTTTTCATCCGATCTTTTTCGTCGTCGGAGAGGGTGCGATTGAGATCGATGTCGGTAAATTCGCTGATCAAATCCGGGAGGACGAAGGAATCGGGGTCGTCGGGATTGAGGAAGGCGCGGCCCTGCTCGGAGAGATCGGCCTCGTGCGATTTCTCATCCATCGTGAAGAAGAGCTCTTCCTTGAGAGCGAACAGTTCCTCTTTCCGCGTGTCCTGAAAGAACGAGAGCTCGGCCTTATCGATCGCCCGCCGCTTCTCAGGATCTTCCATCATGCGGAGGAGTTGCTTGTTGCGCGGCTGGCCGAGTTTCACCTTGAACATGAGCCGTCCCCCGGCCTCGGCGTCGCCGGCTTCGAAGGCTTCCTTCGCTTCGCTCGCGAGCCGGTTGCAGAGCATGTTCTGCTTTTTCACCAACTGATCGACGAGCGGCTTGAGCCGGTCGTATTGGTGGGTCGAAACGGTCGCCGGTCCGCTGATAATGAGCGGGGTGCGCGCCTCATCGATCAGGATGGAATCCACTTCGTCGACGATCGCGTAATGATAACCGCGCTGGACCTGCTGCTCGCGCGTGGTGGCCATGCCGTTGTCGCGCAGGTAATCGAACCCGAACTCTGAGTTCGTCCCGTAGGTGATATCCATCGCGTATTGCTCGCGCCGGAGATCGGGCGGTTGATCGTGCTGGATGACGCCGACCGTGAGCCCGAGAAAGCTGTAGAGCTTCCCCATCCATTCGGCGTCGCGGCGGGCCAGGTAATCGTTCACCGTCACGAGATGCGCTCCGCGACCGGCGAGCGCGTTGAGGTAGAGCGGGAGGGTGGCGACGAGCGTTTTGCCTTCCCCGGTGGCCATCTCCGCGATCCGACCGCGATGCAGGACGATGCCGCCGATCAATTGCACGTCGAAATGCACCATGTTCCAGGTCATCGGCTGGTCACAGACGCTGAAGGTCTCCTGCCGGTCGGTCAGACGACGCGCGGCATTTTTTACCACCGCAAAAGCCTCGGGGAGAATCTCATCGAGCCGCTGGGCCAGCGCCTCGGGGTCTTCGATCGTGGAGAGCTCGCCATTCCAGGCAGCAGTCTTGGCGCGCAGCTCGTCGTCCGAGAGGGCCTTGAACTGCTCGTCGAACGCGTTGATCTCGCGCACCATCGGGTGCAGGCGTCGAATCTCGCGCTGATTTTTCGAGCCGAGTATTTTCTTTAGAATCCAACTGACCATGAGACGGGCAATATCAACGAGATTTGCCTCGGATCAATGACCGCGGAGCGGCTGGCCGTTGTGTGGTGGCTAATTGCGGCTAAGGTCCGGGCCATGAAGAAAATTGTCTCCACTAGTGAAGCCCCGGCCGCGATCGGGCCTTACTCCCAAGCCATCCGCACCGGCTCGATGCTTTTCTGCGCCGGGCAGATCCCGCTCGACCCCACTTCCGGTCAGATGGTTTCGGACGACATTGCCGGGCAAACGAAGCGCGTGCTCGAGAACATCAGCGGCCTGCTCCGGGCGGAGAACTTGAATTTCAGTCACGTGGTAAAGACGACGATCTTCCTCACCAGCATGGACGATTTCCAGACCGTCAACGATATCTACGGAAGCTATTTCCGGGACAATCCGCCGGCCCGCTCGACCGTAGCGGTCTCGGCCTTGCCGAAGGGGGCCAAGGTGGAGATCGAGGTCATCGCAGTCGCGGGTGACGAAGACGCGGGCGGCGGCAAGAAAAGCGTCGGCGACACGTCCGGCTAAGCCAGGCCGCCCTAACGAAAAACGGCTCGGCGCGGGAATGGTTGGGACTCACAACGGCCAGCGTTCTTACCCGTCAAGTTGCCCCCTTCGTTCCTTTCTCTCAGGCGCCGGAAACGAGAGCAGGCGCCGTCGTGAGCAACGCCAATTCCGCGTCCACCATTTCCCGAACGAGGTCGGGAAATGGGGTCGCTGATTGCCACCCCAGGGTGCGCCGAATTTTTTCCGGCGAACCCACCAGGGTCATCGGATCGGTCAGCCGGTCGAAAGTGGTATTGTGTTTTACCCAATTTCCCCAGGGCAGTTGGACGACGTCGAAGGCGGCCTCGACGAAATCCTGGACGGAATGCGATTCGCCGGTCGCCACCACATAGTCGTCGGGAACGTCGTGTTGCAGCATCCGCCACATCGCCTCCACGTAGTCCTGGGCCCGGCCCCAATCGCGCCGGCCCGCCAAATTTCCGAGCACCAGTTCGTGATCCACCCCGTGCGCAATCCGCGCCGCGGAGCGCGCAATCTTTCGCGTCACGAAATTCTCGCCGCGCCGGGGCGACTCGTGGTTGTAAAGAATGCCGTTGCAGACAAAAAGTCCGTAGGATTGCCGGTAAATGCGCGCCATCTGGGTGGCAAATGCCTTTGCGCAGCCGTAGGGACTGGCCGGTCGAAACGGCGTTTCTTCCGTTTGCGGCGTCTCGGTGGCATGCCCAAAAATTTCCGAGCTCGAAGCGTGATAGAAGCGAAGAGCCCTCGGCTGATCACGCGCGATCTCGAGCAATCGGAGCGTCGCCATCGCGATTTCCTCCGAGGTAGATTCCGGGATCTCGAAGCTCAATCCGACATGGCTCTGACCCGCGAGGTGATATAGCTCCGTCGGCCGCACCTGCGCGAAGATCCGGCGCAGGGTCGTTCCATCCGAGAGATCCCCGTAATGGAGAAAAAAACGGTCGCGGTCGAGGTTCTCTTCGCGTCGCAAATGCTCAATGCGGGAGCGGAGCAGGTTACTGGTTCGCCGCACGACACCGTGGACCGCGTAGCCTTTTCCGAGGAGCAACTCCGCGAGGTAAGATCCATCCTGACCGGTAATTCCGGTAATCAGCGCAATTTTCGCTTCTCCAGGCATGCTCTAATCGTCTAGTAAGAGAGGAGGCGGCGACCTCCATGAAGGGATCAATGGCAGAAGGCCCGCGCTCCCGCAAGATCGAACGCTTTCATTCTTGGATCGAAGCGATGTTGCTCGACAACCGCGCCCAGGCAATTGTTTGCGCGCATTTTGTAGCTAGACTCATCCGATGAAGAAAACGGTTTCCGCGGCAGCAGTCCCGGCCGCGGTCGAGCGCTGCCACCGCGACGCAAACGTAGCATCACCGCTTCTGCGCTGGACAACTTCGGCTCGATCCAGCGCCCGGCTCCCGCGTGGGCAGAATGTGACTGAGCAGATCCGCGGGGGCTCGCAGGCCATTAGTAAGGCACGATGAGGGACGAGTTGCTGGCGCTTTTTCGCCAAACCGGCGCGTTGCTCGACGGGCACTTTATCCTGCGCTCGGGATTGCATAGCCGGCAGTTTTTCCAATGCGCGCTTTTACTCCAACACACCGACATCGCGACCCGCGTCTGCACCATGTTGGCCGATCAACTGCGCGAGGCCGGTGGCGAGAGCGTCATCTCACCCGCCCTTGGCGGAATCATTGTCGGCCAGGAAGTTGGACGTGCCCTCGGCCTGCGTCACATCTTCGCCGAGAAAGAGGAGGGCGGCCTGGTCCTACGGCGCGGCTTTACCATTTCGCCTAACGAAAAGTTCATCGTCGCCGAAGACGTCGTCACGCGCGGCGGCCGCGTTAAGGAAACAATCGACATCGTCCGCCGCTCCGGCGGCACGGTGGCGGCGGTCGGCGTCATCGTCGATCGAAGCGGGAGGCAGAAACCGGATTTCGGTTGTCCCTTCGTCAGCTTGATGCAATTGAACGCGGAAACCTTCGCGGCCGATCAGATTCCACGTGATCTTGCTTCGGTCCCCGCAATCAAGCCGGGTAGCCGGTAACTTCATTTCCTTATTTGAATCAAAAACGATCACAGCAGGCAAAAGAGACCGGGGTCGCGGTCTGCATCGCCGGGGCGCATCGCTCGGGCACTTCGATGCTCACGCGATTGCTGCACAGCTCCGGTCTGGATTTGGGACCGGAATCCGAGTTGATGCCTGCTCAGGCCGACAACCCTGATGGATTTTGGGAGAACCTCCGCTTCGTTGCCCTCAACGATGAAGTGCTGAATGAACTGGGGGGCGCCTGGGATTTGCCGCCCTCCGCCCAGGAAGATTTCGGAAGTCCGAAGCTCGATCCGCTGCGCACGAAAGCACAATTGCTGATTGCCGGATTCGATCCGACCAGGACGTGGGGTTGGAAGGATCCGCGGAACAGCCTCACGCTACCCTTCTGGCGTACGCTCCTGCCGAATTGGAAGGTCGTGGTCATGGTGCGCAATCCGCTAGAGGTCGCTTATTCGATGCGCAGCCGAAACGGCACATCGTATTCGTTTGGTCTGCGGCTCTGGGAAATCTATTATCGCCGCCTCCTCGGATCGACCAGCGCCTCCGAACGACTGGTGAGTCATTACGATTCATTTTTCTATAATCCCGCCGCCGAGCTGGAACGAATCGCTCGCTTCGTCGGGTTGCCCGAGTCGAGCGCCAGCGCCGCCGCCTCTCTCGTGACGAGCAAGCGACGTCACACTCATTTTAGCACGGACCAATTGATCGATGCCCGGGTTTCCACCCAGATAGTGGAGCTTTATCTCGATCTCGCCCAGGAAGCGGGCCGCGCGTCGAATAACCTTGCCTCTCCGTCCGAGGCTCAATCCTCATCAAAAGCACATTCAGCGAAAGCGAAAGTCGAGCCGAGGGACCTCCTCCCGGGGGCGATCAGCCGACTGAATGTTTCCGTCCCAAACGGGGAAGCAATCCGTCGGGAAGTAGCGCAGCTGCGCGGAGACAAAATTTCCAATCGCACCGAACTCGAGAGGTTGCAGGGGGAATTGCGGCGGAGCGCGGAAGAATTGGCGCGCCGGGAGGGCCGGATCACGGAGATGGAAAGGAATGCGATTCGCCTGGAGCAGGAGAGGCAAAGTGATGCGGTTCGTCAGGAACAGGCTCGCGCAACTTTGCAGGAGCAACTGCAAGCATCGGCTGCGACCGCGGCGCGCTCGGATGAGCGAGTGAAGAACCTTCAAGGCGAGATCGGAAATCTTCATGCCGAGATGCAGCGCCGGCAAGAGCGCCTCGAATCTGAGATGGAGCAGATTCGCAATCGGTTCCTCCAAACCAATGACCTGCTTCATACCAGAAGCATCAGTCTGACGGAAAACGAGGCGCGCGTGATCGAATTAACCGCGCAGCTGCGACGACAATTGCATGCATTGAGAAAGCTTTCCCGCCTCCTCGACGACGCGGGCGCGGCGGCCGCCCGGCTCCGTTCCTCGCGCCGATGGAAGCTGGCGAACCCGATCGCCGCACTGACCGCCGCGCTTTCGTCGAAAGGACGCCTTCCAGGTTATGGGCATCTGGAAAAAATTGTCTCGACCTATTCCAAGTGGCGGTCTGCCCATCCCGAAGTAGGTGAAATCGAGGATGCTCTGCAAGCACTCAATCCGCGGGCCAGTTCGCCGGGTCCCGCGCCAGTCAAAACCGATCCACCGCCGAACGGAGAGGCCGCGCGTCGGCTCGAGCCCAGAGCTCCGCTGGAGCCGATTGCGTTCCCCATCTACGACGAAGTCGAGATCTCGATCATCATTCCCGTTTGCAATCAATTCTCTTTCACCCAGGCCTGCCTGGCCTCCCTGCAACGTCACGCCGCCAACGAGCGTTTCGAGGTGATCGTGGTGGATGATGGCTCGACCGATTCGACCGCAGGCGAGATGGATCACACTCCCGGGGTCATCTATCTTCGCAACGAGAACAATGTGGGCTTCATCGCCTCGTGTAATCGCGGCGCGGAGAAAGCACGCGGCCGGTTCCTCGTTTTTCTGAACAACGACACTGAAGTGACCGCCGGCTGGCTCCATGCCTTGCGCGAAACTTTTGCGCTGGAACCGCGGGCCGGCTTCGTCGGCGCGAAACTGGTTTTCCCGGATGGCAGCCTGCAGGAAGCGGGCGGCATCATCTGGCGCGACGCCACTGGTTGGAATTTCGGCAAGTTCGACGACCCGGAAAAACCGGAATACAATTTTCTGCGCGAGGTGGATTACTGCTCGGCCGCCTGCGTAATGGTGCCAAAAGCAGTTTTTGATAGCGTCGGCGGATTCGATTCGAAATTTGCGCCCGCCTATTACGAAGACGTCGATCTGGCTTTCAAAATTCGGCGCACGGGCGCTCGGGTCCTTTACCAACCCCTCAGTGAAGTGATTCATTTTGAAGGGGCTACCGGCGGGACGGACCTTTCCTCCGGCACAAAGAAATACCAGGAGATCAACCGCACGAAATTCGCTGAATGCTGGTCAGACGTTCTCGCACGCAAGGCCACCAATGGCGATCTTACCACTCACGAAGCGCTGGCCCCGGGACAAAGACGGATCCTTGTCATCGACCACCACTTGCCCATGCCGGATCGCGATGCGGGCTCGCTGCGGATGTTTCACATCTTGGATTTGCTGCATCAACTCGGCCACCGCGTGACCTTCGTGCCCGATAATCTCGCCGATATTCCGCCTTATGCGGATGACCTCCAGAAACGCGGGATCGAAGTTATCTATCATCCTTACCTCAAGAGCGTGCGTGGATTTCTTGAAAAGGAAGGACACAAATTTGATGCCGTCCTTTTAAGCCGGTGTGATTTCGCCAAGAAACATATCGCTGATGTCCGCCAGCACGCGCCCCAGAGCCGGATCATTTTCGACACGGTGGATCTGCATTTCCTTCGACAGCAGCGGGAAGCGGAACTCACCCAGGATGCCGAGATCAAACGGGGCGCGGAAGAAAAGCAGCGCGAAGAATACTCGTTAATTGACGAAGCGGACGAAACTTGGGTGGTGAGCGACTTCGAGCGGCAATTGCTCCACCGAGACCACGCCAACAAATCGATCGAGGTTGTGCCGACAATTGTGGAGACGCCGGGATCAGCGACCCCCTTTTCGCTCCGTCATGGCTTCCTTTTCATCGGCAGCTTTCAGCACGCACCGAATGTCGATGCGGTGCTTTACTTTGTGAATGCCATCTATCCGCTAATCTCCCCTCGCCTCCCCCAGGCCAAGTTTTACATCATCGGGGACAAGGCGCCGCCGGACGTCATCGCCCTGGCCAGCGAACGCATTATCGTGACCGGTTTAGTCCCCGAGGTTGAGCCTCTCTTTGAATCCGTGAAGCTTTCGGTCGCGCCGCTGCGCTTTGGCGCGGGCGTCAAAGGCAAGATCAATCAAAGCATGGGCCTAGGCGTGCCCGTAGTCGCGACGTCGCTCGCCACGGAAGGCATGACCATGACGAACCGCGAAGATATCCTGGTAGCCGATTCCCCGGCCGACTTTGCGGAAGCTCTAATTGAATTATATGAGTCGGAGATACTTTGGCAGCGTTTGAGCGAGAACGGACTGGCAAAGACAAAGGCGCTGTATTCCCGAGAAGCGGCGCGCGATCGACTCGCAGGTCTTTTCCGCGACGCGGCTTTTCAACCATCCCACGCCAGGCGAACGGCCAAGGATGGTTTTTCGCCTCTTGCTTCATCGGACCCTATTTCCCGAAGCTTCTCGGTGCGATAAAGGTTCAACCCTTATAAATGGAAACAAATACTGAGTTAGAGCTACCGGGTAACACCTGCGCCTATGAGCGCTACGATCTGAAGACGCTTGAACCGCTCAATAGCGAAACCTTCATTCGCCTGCAGGAGTTGGGCTGGGCGACACCGGACTTTTTCGGTCGCACCGTCCTGGATATCGGCTGCAATTCTGGGTTATTGACTTTATACGCACTTCGGTTGGGCGCATCCAAGGTTCACGCTTGTGATGTTCAACCCGGCTTTGTCGAGTTCTTCACGCGCGTTGTCGAGGCGCGCAAACTGCCGGTCACCGTCAACCTCATTCCGTTCCACAAATTGAACCGGGACGAGCACGAAGCTGACGTCGTCTTGTTCATGGAAGTCCTGCATTGGGTGGTCTCGCAGGGCATTGAACTTCGCGCGGCCGTCGGCCGTCTGGCCGATCTAACCAAGGAGATTCTTTATCTTGAGTTTCCATGGTCGGTGACAGAGCCCTCCATTCAAAAGCAGACGAAACTAACCGCGGAACGCTACTCGGCCGATGCCGTCCTGGATGAATTGACCAGATACTTTACCGACGTTCGAGTCGTGAGGTTCATGCGATATTTCGGATTCGAATCACAATCCCAGCGCGTCCTTATTGAGGCGCGGCAAAAGAGACCCGAGGTAAGTGTCCTGGCGCAACTACCCAGCACTTACAGCCTCGACGTCGCGCTCTCGCGTGGCCGCAATGAAAGCTATCTCCTGACCAGCCCGCGGGGGCCGCTAGTGGCGAAGCTCCTGGCGCCGGAAAGTACACTTGGCCGAATACCCGCCGCCCTTTGCAATAGATTGTTTGATGAAATTCACGCAAAACAGCCCCAGACAATCGTTGCGGCCGAGAAATGTAATGACAGCTATCGTCTACCGGCGCCGAATAACCGGCATTGGATGATTTTTCCCTTTATTGGGAAGTTGCCCTCCGCGGGCAAAGCAAAGGCGTTCCCGATCGATTTCGATCGCTTGATCGATCTTTTTATCCGCGTCCGGCGCGATTTTCGAGGCCTATCGCCCGACCTGTTAAAGAATTTGGAAGAGCAACGCCTGGTTCGTGACGTGAAATCGATCGCCTCTCCGACCGCGCTCTGGACAAAGGAGCCGGGGGAGCTAGCATCGATCAAGGACGGCGCGTTGCAGGCCATGAGTGGATTGACTCACCAGGGCAATGAGCACTTGGACGCTTTGTGCCACGGGGACTTACAAACGGGCAACTTTGTTCTGGATGAGCATGACGAGCCGAGAGTTGTTGATTTGGACACCCTGACTCTTGGACCGATTTATTCAGACGGTTTGATCGGCTTGATCTGGCGGGGTGCAGCGGCGGATACTCTCGCCAATTTTTGTCAGAAACTTCGCTCGGAGGAACCACGGAGTGTGACGGTCTACGATGTCGGTTTCGCCATTGCCAATGGTATCGCATGGTACTCCGCGGTTAGGCAAAGCGAGCCCGCAGAGGTTGGTCAGGAACAAATCGGCCGCTTACGTAAGGGTCTGACGGAGGCACTTACTTTCGCATCGTCGCTTTCCTAGGGCACGGCAGATCGCGCCAACATTTAGTCTCATTCTCTGGGATCGACTTGCGCGGCTCGGCATCTCGCATCAGAGCGGCTTGCGCGCGACCAAGATGACTCGCGACATGTGCTCAGCCAATCCCTGAGCGGGCACAACCTTAAGCAACTGCCGAACTTCTCGGAATCCTTGTAATTCCAAGCATTTCGTCAGGACGTCCGTACTTAAAGCCCAAAAGTTAGTCTGATCATTATTCTGCATATGCATGAAATAGCAGATATTAGGATCGTGCGGATGATCGTAGACCTGGGTCTCGAGAGCGAGATAACCACCGGGCCGCAGGTTTTCGAAAGTAAGCCGCAAAGAGAGTAATGGATTGGGCAGGTGATAGAGCGTTCCGAAGTGAAGCACGACATCATATTCCTGCGGTCGACTGAATATCTCTGCGCTACCAGCGTGAAATTGCGCATCAACTCCGGCGAGTTCCGCAAAAAAGCGCGAAACCTCAACATGGCGAGGTACCACATCGATACCCGTACACGAAAGACCGTAAGTCGCGGCCGCATTAACCGAGTTGTAGCCGGCGTTGCAACCAATATCGAGCATGCGCCCGCCTGGGAGAGCAGCAAATGGAATCTCTTTCTCCACTACGCCAAATTTGCTCAGGGGATGTTCGGAAAACGGAACGCGCCGTTTAAAATCCTTGGTCGAGATCCCGTTGCTGAAATCCACCCGAATGCTCCATGGTTCCCACTGTTGCAATCGACCTCTGAGCTCCTCCGGGCTAAGCTCCGTTTGCAGCGTTAGAAATTTGTTTCCCATTCTGGTTATATGGATCGGTTGACTGGATTTCTGGAGTCAAATTACGTCGACTCTTGCCTGAGAAGGATTGGCCGCGGGCGAAGTCGATTGTCTGCTGCAGTGAACCGCCGTTCGCTTAGGGTCGCAACACTTTTCTGCCGAAGGGGCTGATCAAATTCTAGGCTGGACAATGAGAAAGATAAGCCTTGCGGGAAGGCCTTGTGACGCTGCATTGTTCAGCCGTCTATCCCCTCACGGCACTTCATGAAAAGTAGTAAGGCCCGGGAAATTATTGAGCGCGCCATGGAGGACCGAGCGGTGTACGCGGCGATGGCAGCCCGGGAAAGCGAAGTCTGGGGGAAAATCCTTCCCGCGCTTGAGCATTCTGAAGCGAGGGCTGCGGATGCCCGCTCCAGCGCGAGCCTGCGTATCGGCCGTCACATGGGTTCCCTCATTGAGATAGCAAAGCAAAAGGGACTCCATTTTAAACATGGCCTCACGCTTGGATGCGGAGCGGGACGATTGGAGCGCACTTTGCTAGAGCAGGGCATTTGCGAGAGGTTTCACGGGATTGATATTTCCGCACAAGCAGTCGCTGATGCACAAGAGACCTCGGAGCGCGATGGGCTCCCCATCACTTATGAAGTAGGCGACCTCAACTTTATCGTTCTGCCGAAAAATGCGTTCGATTTGGTCGTAGCGCAGACGTCACTTCATCACATTCTGTTTCTCGAGCGCGTGGCCGAACAAATTTCGGGAGCTTTGGAGCACACTGGCTATCTCTGGATCCACGATTTCATCGGTGAAACCCAGGGACAGTACGATTCAAAACGGCTCTCCCTTCTCAACCAATTGCTTTCCATTCTTCCGGAAAAGTTTCGCACGAATAAAATCAATGGTCGAGTAACGGCGCGGATTGAACGGCCGGAGCCTGGCCGGCTGGGCTCACCATTTGAGAAAATTCGGTCAGAAGAAATCGTTCCGGTTTTTGAAAACTGGTTCACGATTGAGTGGCGGAAGGAATTTACTTCCCTCCTGCATTTGATCGCGCCCCCCGGGACACGCGCAGCCTTCACCGAAAATGAAGATACCAGGGCACTGTTCGAAGTTCTCATCCTGCTCGATCACCTTTGTATCGAAGAAGGCATCCTGCAGCCCATCGGCGGCCAGTATTTGATGAGGCCGAAAGCAAGCGCGCTGTCGCCCGGCCGGGGGCCTACTTGACTCTGGGAACGCCGCTTCTAGTTTCAGTCACCCGCGTTTTTTGCGAGCGCGTTTCTTGTGACCAACATCGCCGCCTTTCACCGCTCATCTGTCGGCCGGAAAATGATCGTGGCGGTGACCGGGGTCATCCTCATCCTCTTCGTCATCGGCCATCTTCTCGGCAA
>JBDTOL010000037.1:0-8224 GCA_039933235.1 Spartobacteria bacterium
CCGTTGGTGTCGGAGTGGCCGTTGGTGTGGGAGTGCTAGTGGGAGTGGGCGTAGTGGTGGGAGTAGGCGTGGTCGTCGGAGTTGGTGTAACCGTAGGTGTCGGCGTAGCGCTGGGCGTTGGCGTGCCGGTGGGAGTAGGTGTCGCGCTTGGGGTCACCGAAGGGGTGGGTGTGACACTGGGAGTTGGTGTAGTGGTCGGGTTCGGGGTGACGGTCGGCGACGGCGTGATGGTTGCGCTTGGTGTTGCCGTCGGGGTTGGAGGTGGGGGAGAGGAATCAGGTCGGCCGCCCCCGGTCGTTTCTTCCACCGCGGCGCGCTGGTCGAGCGCATCGACATTGGTCAGAGTCACTGCAGTGCCGCCACCGAAGATGACCAGGTTGGTATCCAGCAAGGCCTGCTCCGCTTTCGCTTTCTCCTGCACTTTAATCTGCTGCGCGATCAGATCCATGCTGGCCAGCGGCGCGAAATCGCCGGAAAGAAGAGCGGAGGTCTCGATCAACCGCTCGAGATCGACATCGACCGGCTCGGGCAAAGTTGTGCCTTTCGGGTTGACGATCAGCATCTGCCCGGCGTGCAAGAGAACGGATTCACCAACGCGGTTGTTGCGAAAGATGCGGCCGGTCCCTTCAAGGATAATGAACTTGATGTAAGCGTCGGGGTGATACTCCAGCATGACGGTGGTGCCCGTGATCGCAGCGGTCACCGCAGAGGTTCTGATCTTCGCGCCGCCGGCGTCTTTCGGGACGCGGAGCAGCATGGCGCCGCCGCCCAGCTCTAAGTTGCGCGTGCCCCCGCTGAAACTGAAGATGGTGTTGGCCCCGAGGCGAGCGAGGGTCGCGTCGGTAAAGGTGAGCTCGGCGCGAGACTCGATCCCGGTACGCACTGCTGTTCCGTTGCGCACTTCTTCGCTGATTTTCGCCGGACGCGGCGCGGCCTGCTCGGGCAGGATTTTCACGTCGCGGATGACCTGGCTGACGTGGGCTTCCTTGAGCTCCGCTGCATTCATCCTGCCCAGCGGGAGCAGGCTGCAGATTAGCAGGGTGACAGGAACGATCTTATCTTTAAGAAGGGTCATAGTAGGGATGAGATGAAGAAGGTGGGCGGGTGTGAGTTGTTCAAGTGTAATGCGTAGAAATCCCGGCGAAGAGGCCATTTTCTTGCCGAGCGCGCGTAAAGAGCGGACGCGGAAGATTCAGTCGGAGACGTTTTACCAGCCAAGTCCGGAAAATGTCAAGCTCCCAGGCAACCCGGCGCGGTTTGCGATCGGCAGGTTCCGAGCGCGATCGATCAGAATTTCCAGCTCAATGTCACGCCGCCACCGGCGTTGATGACTTGGTAGTCGAAGACGCTTTGATTGGATTGGTTGGCGACGAACGTGCTAATCGCGCTGACCGTGAGCCAATCGCGGATGCGGTAGTTGGCGCTCAGAGCGAGGATTTCGCTCACATCGGTGCGGCCGCCGGAATCATAGGGACGGACGACAAAAGTGGTGCTGGCGTTGAGAGAGAAACTCCGGCTGAGGTTAACCGCGTAGCCAGCGTAAAGGCCAAAATCATTGCGGCGCGGCGGCTGCGGATCGGCGTAAAGGCTGACGTTGGCGTAGGCGCCGAGCGAGATCTGTTGTGCGCGTCCGAGCGGGATGGGCACTTCAGCGCCGAGCGCGAGGCCGAGATTGGAAAAGAAAGCGTCGAAGTCGTCCGTTCCTGTGAGTCGATTGAAATCGAGGTTCGCGCGCAGGACCAGGTTGTGCAGCTTGGGGACGTAATAGACGAGGCCGCCGAGAACGTCGAAGCTGGCGAAGTTGAAACTGCTCAGGTCGTTGCTGTAGTAGAAAAACTGCTGTCGCACGGTGAACTCGCCGTAGAGCGTGCGCTGCAGACGCGGCGCGTAGGTGAGTCCGATGACTGGGGCAGTGATGGCGGCCCCAACCTTGCCGCTATCCACCAGGGCGACATTTGAGGTGTAGTAGATCGGGACGCCGGTCTCGAGGGTGAAAGGCTCGTATTTCTCCACCCGTTTCAGGATGGCCTGCTCGCCGAGGTCGCTGTCGTTCGGGCTGGCCGCGGCGTAGCCCTGATCTACCCCGTCCTCTACCGGACTTACGGGCGGTTGCAGAGTGCTCTCGCTGCTCAGGAGACGGGCCCGGTCGGCGGCGCTGGATTGGCCCGAGGAGATGCGCGGAAATGCGCAGCTTGCGAGAAGAGATAGGAGGATGATGCGACGGCAAAAAGGCACGTGTTTCATGGAGGTGCCCTTTGTAGAGAGCGCTCCGCTGCCCCGTCAAGCCTTTACCGGAAGTCGCGGCGCGAACGGCTAACCGAAAGGCAGGTTCGCCTTGACCCGCTGCACGTCCGTCTTGTGGACGAGGGCGGATTTGGCGAGCTGGCGTTTGCGCTTGGCGTTCTTCGTCGCCATCAGATGTCGGCGGGTGGCATGAGAACGCAGCACTTTTCCGGTTCCGGTGATCTTGAACCGTTTGGCGACTGCTTTCCTCGTCTTGCTGCGCGCGATGGACTTCGGCATAAGGCGCGGAAGATAAGCACAGTGCCCGGGGCTGACAACCGATTTTCTGTTTACCACCCGGGGAATCCGACGATCATTCGACGATGGAAACTCCCAAGAAAGCCGATCCGCGGGTCGTGATTATCGGCGCCGGCTTTGGCGGACTCGAGGCGGCGAAACACCTCGGGAACAAGCCGGTCTGCGTCACCGTGATCGATCGCACCAATTATCACCTCTTCCAGCCGCTCCTCTACCAGGTGGCGACGGCGGCCCTTTCTCCGGCCGATATTGCCGCGCCGGTCCGGGGCATCCTGGGAAAATACAAGAACATCGAAGTCATCCTTGCCGAAGCGCAGGCGGTCGACGTCGAGGCCCGGGTCGTGCGCATGACGGAGGGGGAGATCAGCTACGATTATCTCATCGTAGCGACCGGCTCGCGCCATTCCTACTTCGGCAACGACGAATGGGAAAAGCTCGCGCCGGGCCTGAAGAGCCTGGAGGACGCGGTCGAGATTCGCCGGCGCATCCTGATGGCCTTCGAGTTTGCCGAGAAAACGCGGGACCTCGAGGCGCGCGCCGCCGCGATGAATTTCGTCATCATCGGGGGCGGCCCGACCGGGGTGGAAATGGCCGGCGCGATCGCCGAGATCGCCCGGCAAACGCTGGCGAAGGATTTCCGGCATATCGATCCCAAGACCGCGCGGGTCATTCTCGTGGAAGGAGACAAGCGGGTCCTCTCCGGGTTTCCCGAGGACCTTTCGGCCAGCGCCCTCGAGCAACTGAAGGAACTCGGCGTCGAGGTGATCACCGGCACGCACGCCGCAAACCTGACGGAGAAAGGCCTGGAAGTGGCGGGCAAGTTCATCCCCTGCCGGGTGAAAATCTGGGCCGCCGGGAACACGGCATCTTTCGTCGGGAAGACGTTAGGCGTACCGGTCGATCGGGCGGGGCGGGTCATCGTGCAGGATGATTTGACGATCCCGGGACATCCCGAGGTGCAGGTCATCGGCGACCTGGCCAATTTCACCTCGCCCAAGGAGGGAAAGCCGCTCCCGGGCGTTTCGCCGGTCGCGATCCAGCAAGGACGGCAAGCCGCGCACAATATCCTGCACATGATCGAGGGAGCGAAGCCGCAGCGGTTTTACTATTGGGACAAAGGCAGCATGGCGACGATCGGGCGCAACCGCGCCGTGGCCGATCTCAATGTCGTTCACTTCAGCGGTTTCCCGGCCTGGCTGGCGTGGCTTTTCGTGCACGTTCTCTTCTTGGTTGGGTTCCGGAATCGGATCGCCGTCCTGCTGCAATGGGCCTGGGCCTACGTCACCTTCAACAAGGGCGCACGGCTCATCACGCGCAATTTTCAGTCGGAGCACCGCCCGGTTGGCTAGGGGACTTGTTTGAGCCATGCGCTCGAGGCACATTCTTCCGAACCTGCGCATCGCCGTCGTCGGCGCGGGTGCGATCGGCCTTTATTACGGTGGAAAATTAGCGCACTTCGGACGGGACGTGCATTTCCTCCTGCGCAGCGATTACGAAGCCGTGCGCAAACGCGGATTGCGCATCAAGAGCAGGACGGAAAACATCCACGTCGCGAAGGTCAATGCCTATCGGGCCACGGCCGAAATCGGACCGTGCGACCTTGTCATCGTCGCGATCAAGACCACCTCTAACGCCGAGCTTCCGCCTCTGATCGCACCATTGTTAGGGGAGCAAACTCTCATCCTCACTCTGCAAAACGGCCTGGGGAACGAAGAGTTTCTCGCCGACCACTTCGGCGCGGAGCGGATCCTGGGGGGGCTCTGTTTTATCTGTCTCAACCGCACCGCGCCTGGTGTGATCGAGCGATTCGATGCCGGGCAACTGCGCATCGGGGAATTCCGCGGGCCGATCCGGCCGCGCCTGCACGATATCGCGTGGGAATTCAAGCGCTGCGGCGTGCTCTGTCGCGTCGTGGCCGATATCGCTCTGGAGCGCTGGCGCAAATTGGTCTGGAACATTCCGTTCAACGGCCTCGCCGTGGCGGCGGGCGGAGTCGACACCGCGGCTATCCTTGCGGACGATGAGTTGCGGCTGCGCGCTCTTGCCATGATGGAGGAGACCATCGCGATTGCCAATGCCTGCGGCCATCGTTTGGGCTCGGCCGTTGCCCTCGACCAGCTGAATCGGACCAGGGAAATGGGCCAATACAAGCCTTCCACGCTGATCGATTACCTCGCAGGGCGCCCGCTGGAAATCGAAGCGATCTGGGGCGAACCGCTGCGGCGCGGCGAGGAGGCGGGCCTGGAGTTGCCGCAGTTGAAAAAACTCAAAGGGGAGCTCGTGCGACTTGATCGAGCTGCGCGGAAATGAGATCGCTCCCGTTACCGCAAGTCTTCGTCTACAATCGGCAGCGCAAAATCGCTCTCGATCGCGCGGAGCTCGAGCGCTTTGCTCGCCGCGCTCTGTCGGAGTGCGCCGGCGCGCCAGGCTCTGGCCTAACGAGTCTGGCCGCAGTCGATGTCATCCTCGTTTCCGATCGCAGAATCGGCCAACTGCACCGTCGCTTCATGCAGATCGACGGTCCGACCGACGTGATCACGTTCCACCATGGCGAGATCTTCATCAGCGCCGAAACGGCGCAGCGGCAAGCAGCGACTTACGGGAGCTCGCTCGTGCACGAGTTACGCCTTTACTTGGTCCACGGCCTGTTGCACCTGCGAGGCTTGGACGACTCGCTCCCCGCCGGTCGTCGTCGAATGTCGGAAATTCAGGGACGTATTATCGCCTTGCTCTCACGTTGAAAGGCGCGCCCGTTGTCACCTCCGGGAACGGTGTGTCGCAGTTTATGGGCTCGCGGCGGCGGCAGAGGGCGCTCAGCGCCCAGCTAGAAAACTCAATGCCGCTCCGCCGGATCACCAAGCAGGAACACTCCTAACGAGAGGGCGCCAATCCCGGCCGTGAGCGGCCAACCGCCTGCTTCGAAACTGGCTGAAGCGATGACCGAACCGCTCGCGCCGATGACAAACACCGTGGTCATATAGATCGAGTTCATCCGGCCGCGCGCCTCCTCCGAAAGGCCAAGATGATTTTCTGACTGGTGACATGGTTGAGTTGCACGGCGCTGTCGATCAGGAGAGCGCTAAAAAAAAACGCGACCAGACTCCCGACGGCGACCGCCGCGTCGGCCCCGAGAAAACAAGCGACGAGAACGAGGTGTGCAGCCAGTGTCGCCAGGCGAGTCATTCCGCGGTCAGCCAGCGCGCCGGCCACCGGAGCGGCGAGGGCGCCGCCAGCGCCCGCCAGTGCAAAGAGTGCGACCCCGTTTTGTGTAAAATGGAACTTGCGCAGCAAGATCAGGGGCGCGGCCGTCCAGAAAATGTTAAAAGCGGTGAAGAGCGCGGCCTGGTCAAAGGCGCGCAGCCGCAATTGACGAAACTTCTTAGCCATCGAGACCATCAAAAAACCAGGATCGCGCCGTAGCCTTTCTGTGCCGGTGGCAAGCGACGGGGCAGAGTCAAAGCGAGCGCGAGGCCGATCAGCGTCATCAACCCTGAAGAAAGAGAGTAGACCGAGCGCCAACCCAGAAACTGGCCAGCGGGCGCGCGAGCACCATCCCGGCGATGAGCCCGCCCATGATCTGGCCGATGATCGGCCCTGGCGCTGGGGGGAGGCCATTGCGAAGCGAGCGGGAGAAGAAATGTCTGCGCGTAATAGATATTGGCGACCTTCGCGCCACAGGCGAAAGCCATGAGGAGGATCAGACCGGTCGAAAGCCGATTCGCCCGGGGCGTCTCCTCGTTAGTCATGGCGCTTACTCTCTGGGCAGGCGTGCGGACGACAAGTGCCGGAAGTCAGGCTCTTCCCGGAGTCGGCAGACCGGCTTCCAATTTGATATCTATTGCATCGGAGGTGCGCGTCTGCATCGGCAGACTTTGATGGAGCCGAAGCTCGTCCCGCCAGCGACTCGCTTCCGAAGTTCCGGGTTGAACTCACGCCATTGCTTTGCGCAAACAGGGTTCGCGCCGTCACGCCCGGGTCCGGCGTTGCTTCACGCGCTTCGCGTGTTATTGTTTTCGTTATGCTTTGGCCAGCTTGCTTCCACATCTTTTCGGGTTTTGGGATCGGAAGCTAAGCCGCTTTGGTTGTTCTTATGAAAGCATCTCCGGAGATTTGCAGTGCTCTCGAGAGCCCGGTCATCACCGAGAAAACCGAGACGGAAGAGGCGCTCGATCTGCCTTGGAACGTGGTCGTGCATAACGATCCCGTGAACCTCATGAGTTATGTAACGATGGTTTTCCAAAAAGTCTTCGGTTACCCCAAGGAAAAGGCCGAGCTGCATATGATGGAAGTGCATCGCAACGGACGCTCTATCCTCTGGAGCGGCGTGCGCGAGCGGGCCGAACTGTTCGTGCAGCAACTGCACGGATATCTGCTCCTGGCGACGATTGAGCGGACGAGTTGAAATGGAAGTCTCGCGCAATAACGGCAGCTTTGAGATCAGCGAGATCGATCCTTTCCTGGCCGAGCTTTTGCGGCAGATCCCGGTGAGCACGAATCCCGACTCGGTCCCGGCGGCCGAACAACGTCTCTACAGCCCGCCGGCCGCGCCTAACGAGAAAGAACTCTGCGCAGAGTGGAAGATTTACGTTGAGCCGGAGCTGCGGCGGCTTTTTCAAACCGCGACGCAGACGGTCGAATCGGATCTGCGCCAGCTGGGCGAGAACGAAAAGCCGTTCGCTGACAGCACGCTCCGGATCCCGCACGAGCACTCGGAAGCCTGGCTCAACGCGCTCAACCAGGCGCGGCTCGCGATCGCCGCGAAATACGACTTTACCGAGGCGGAGCTATCCGACCATTATCGCTCGCCCATCGGGTCGCGCCGGGACCTGAGCCTGTTTCAAGTTAACTTTTACGGCTTTCTCCAGGAGTTTATTCTCCGCGAGATGGAGTGTTGAGGGGGGACGGCGCTGCGGCGCCTGGCGCTTTAACCCGGCTCCTGCTTCCGCTCGCGCACCATCTTCATGAGCCGCTCCTTCAGGGCGTCGGAGGATTTCGCCGGGCGCAGGCTCAGCGCAAAAGCTTCATGCAACCGGTAGCACTCGGCGATGAATTCTTCCGCCCGCGGCCCGAATTCACGGCGGGCATCCTCGAATTCCCTGTATTCGGTATCTTCCAGCGCGCCGATCACGTAGAGCCGGGCGCGGTTCTGGAATTCTTCAAAGCTCATCTTTTAACTCTTTCAGGCCGTCGTAGATCTTTTTTAAACCCAACTCGAGGCGGGTTTTCACGGTCCCTAAAGGGGTATTCGTTTTTGCGGCGATTTCGCGCTGACTCATGCCCTTAAAAAATGCGAGATCGATGGCCTGTTGCTGCGCGGGAGGCAGATCGCTGATGACATTGCGAATCAAAACGCGCGTGTCGGTGAGGTTGATTTCCTCCTCAGTGGCGTTGTGCACCCAGGCATCGGGCTGTTGTTCCGTCTCGTTCTGGAACCGTTCGCCGGCCCGCATATAGGCCTGTTTCTTGCGCAATCCATCGATCGCACGTCGCCGCGCCAGGGTGACCATCCAGCCGAGGGGTTTGCCTTTCTGGGCCGAGAAATTTTTGGCCTGGTTCCACAGCTCCATGAAGATCTCCTGCAACAGATCGTCCGCCTCCGCCTCGTTGTGCACGACGCGCAGGATGAGGGCCTTGATGATGCCGTTGTAGCGATCGTAAAGCTTCGAGAGCGCCTCGGGGTCCT
>JBDTOL010000038.1:0-10982 GCA_039933235.1 Spartobacteria bacterium
CGGATCCACGCCTCGAACTTTGCGATTTCCGGATGCGCGCGCAGCTTTTCGATCGTGTTGAAGTCGCGTTCCAGGGCCTTTACGCTCAGGACCTGGTGAACTTGGGAGTGGCACGAACGGCAAAGGCCGATCGCCTCCTGCACGAGAGGACGAGGGAAGTTCCGCTTGTTGTGGTGGCGGGTGCGCGGGATGAGGTGATGGCGGGTCAATCGCTCCTCGCCTTCACAGATGGCGCAGGGTCCGTGCACTGCTCGTCTTTCCCACGCCCTGGTCTTCTTCAATCTCCTGCGCCTGATCCTAATCCCGAGCCAAAAGGGTGCGGGAGAGAGATTACGAGCAGGAGTGGGGGCGCAACGGACCGCGCTGGTGCGAATTTCTTTTGCAATGCGCTCTATCTGGAAAGGCAGTATCAGCTTCGGCCTCGTCAACATTCCCATCGCCCTCTACCCGGCGACGCGGCGGGAAGATCTCAAATTTCGGCTGCTGCGCGGGAGCGACCACAGCCCGGTGAATTACAAACGAGTGGCCGAGAAGGATGGCAAGGAAGTGCCGTGGGACCAGATCGTGAAGGGCTACGAGTACGAGAAGGGGAAATTCGTAGTCCTCAACGAAAAGGATTTTCAGCGAGTCGACCTGGAGGCGACGCAGACCGTCGACATCCAGGATTTTGTCGACGTGGAGGAAATCGACCCGATGTATTTCTACAAGCCCTATTACCTCGAACCGCAGAAGGGAGGCGACAAAGCCTACGCTTTGCTCCGCGAGACCCTCGAGAAGACGAAAAAGGTCGGGATCGCCAAGGTGATCATCAAGACCCGCCAGTATCTCGCCGGGGTGAAGCCCTTGAAGCATGCGCTCGTCCTCGAGCTGATGCATTTCGCCGAGGAACTCTCGGATGCCGAGAAGCTCAACGTGCCCAAGTCGCTCGAGCCGGGAAAGAAGGAAGTCGATATGGCCAGGGCGCTGGTGGAAAGCATGACCTCAGAGTGGGACCCGAAGAAGTACAAGGACGATTACCGGGACGCACTGATGGAGGTGATCGAGGAAAAGGTGGAATCCGGAGGGAAGGAGATCGAGGAAAAGCCGAAGGAGAAGAAACCTTCCTCAAAGGTGATCGACCTGGTAGCGGTGCTGCAGGAAAGTCTGGCCCAGTCGCAGGGTGGGAAGAAGAAGCGAACGAAGAAAACCTCCAAGCCGAGCGGCCGCAAGGCGGCGTGAGCGCGTTCGCAGCTTCTTTGTCATCCCCATCCGCCGAAGGACGGAGAACCTCGCAACTGCAATCCGCGCTTTCGCGCCATGCGCGTTAAGCAACTTCGGCCAGCGCCGCGCCGACTGCGGCCGGCAGCTTGCGTGCTCCGTCGCCTCCGAGCTGCGCATCCACCGTTTCGAGCCGGCGAATCAGATCGAGGACCTCACGCCGCGCCCTCGGCCCGCCCGCTGCCGCGCAAAAATGCGTGCGGCAGCCAAACGGTCGGTCACCGTAGATGAGGCAACGGCCCAGGCGTGGTTCCAGCATCGGACACGCTCCGTCCTCACTGTCGGGAAGCTGCTTTCGTCCCGTCGCCCGCCACGCTCGTGCCGCGACCAATGCTTCGCCTTTGGTCAGGTAGGGCGTCAGTCCGGTCAGCTTAAACTGGCAGCATTCCGTCCTGCGGAGACATTGCCGCTCGACCGGTCGTTGGGCGAGCTCGGCATAGACGCGACTCACTTCCGCCATGGCCGCAGTCGTGGCGATGGAGGAATGGAGACGCCTTTGATTCACTCCGGACCATGCCACAAAACGATTGACGGCGCTTTAGCCTGTTGCTAGAACCGCGTCCGATGAAAAAATCGTGTTCCTCCCTGAGCATCCTTGGCTGCGCCTTTGTGGCAGCATTCTCCACCCTGAATCCATCGGCCAAAGCGGCTACTGCTTGTGTGTGGCGTGTCACGAACGCGCCCGCGCCATTCTATCTCGTCGGCACAATGCATTCCTTGAGCGGGCACGATTATCCGCTGCCCAAGGCTTACGAGCAAAGCATGCGCGATTCGCAGCAATTCCTTTTTGAGATCGATCCCGACCGGCGCAGCGGGGAAGCCTTCTCGAAGGAATTTGCTGCTGCCGCCGCCTACCCGAAAGGGGACGATATTCGCCGCCACATCCATCCGCAGACCTGGGATTTTCTGGCTAAGCGATTCCGCGAATCCAATCGGCTCGGCGACGGTTGGTGGTTCGGTGACCAGTTCATTCCCGGCCTGCAGAATATCCGGCCCTGGGCGATCGCCTTTTACCTTTGGGGAATCCGCGGCTACAGCGATGTGCGCGGCGATCTCGGAGTGGATAACCACATCGCTTTTCAGGCGCGCCGCCACCACAAGGCATGCGGCGGTCTGGAAACCAACACGGATCATGTCGAGGTCCTGCGGGGGATGGCCGATATCGACGCCGAACTGTTGCTGCTCGACACCCTCGTCCGTGGCGACAAGCGGAAGCAGGTTTACGAGGCGATGCGCGAGGGATGGAAGCGGGGAGATCTCGCTCCGATGGAAGCCGAAATGAAAAGGTCGCGCGATCTGAACCTTGGCGGAGAGATTCGGCTGCTCGATTACCGCAACCTGCGTTGGATCCCGAAGATCGTCGGCGCGATCAAGAGCGGCGTCCCCACATCAATCGTGGTTGGGACCGGCCACTTCTGTGGGCCCAATAACGTGCGCGAGTTGCTGGAAAAGAAGGGTTACAAGCTCGAGCAACTGTAGCAAATCAACAGCTCCGCGCCGGGACCGCGCAGAGCGCCAGTGTTCGAGTGCGGGTTCGTATTTTCGTCGCAAGATTGGGACGGCCGAATTCCAATATCGACTCAATCGTCGTTATTTTTATAAAGTAAGAAGCGTCGCAATTAGCTCATAACAAATGTTGTATCTACTTGATAGATGCGATGGCATGAGCCTTGCAATTGCCTTTAGTCCTCGCGCCCGCGATTTGCCATCTCGTCGGGTCGCGCCTATTCAAAACCTTACCTGATATGATCAAAACCGTCCTTTGCTTCGCTCTCAGCCTGCTCTTTGTCGCCTCGTTGCGCGCCCAATCCGAGCCGGTTTCTTCGCCTGCTGCCGCAGTTTCTCGTCCCCCCACGATTCACGATGCGGCGCATCCGCCGTCCGAACAGGGCCCGCCGCCGCCCATCGCGACTGAGCCGAAGCCAGCCGTCACGGCCGAAGCGCACGTCGAGAAAAATCCGCCCGCCCTCGATCCGAAGAACATGGACACCTCGGTGAAGCCAGGGGACGACTTTTACAAGTACGCCAACGGGAACTGGCTTAAAAATAATCCGATCCCGCCGGAGTATTCGCGCTGGGGAAGCTTCAATGAGCTGATCGAGAAAAATAACGAAGGCCTGCGAGAGATCGCCGAGAAAGCGGCCAAGCTTGCACCGCAGGACGCGGACGCACCAAAGATCGAGAAGGCTGCCGCGTCCGAGTTGCAGAAGGTCGGCGACTTCTATGCCAGCGGTATGAACGAGGAAGCCATCAACCAGGCCAAGGTCGGGCCGTTGCAGGACGAGATGAAACGGATCGATGCCGTTACGGACCTCACTTCCCTAACGCAGGAAACCGGCCGCCTGCACAGTATGGGTGTGGAAGTTCTTTTTGGTTTCACCTCGGGGCAGGATGACAAGAACAGCACAAAGGTCATAGCGCAGGCTTACCAGGGGGGCCTGGGCCTGCCCGATCGCGATTATTACACGAAGGACGACGAGGCTTCGAAGAAGTTGCGCGACCAGTATGTCGCCCATGTCACCAAGATGTTTACTCTGCTCGGCGACTCGCCCGAGGCGGCCGCGCAGCAGGCCCGGAAGGTTTTGCAAATCGAGACAGCCCTGGCCAAGCCCGCCCGCACCCGGGTCGAGTTGCGCGACCCGCAGAAGAACTACAACAAGATGTCGCAGGCCGAGCTGCAGAAGCTCATGCCAAACTTTAAGTGGGATGACTACTTCCAGGTGCTCGAACTGCCGGCCCCGGGGCCGATCAATGTTGGTCAACCCGATTTTTTCAAGTCGACTAATGACGCGCTCAAGACTGTCTCGCTCGATGACTGGAAGACTTACCTCCGCTGGCACCTCGTGCATGGTGCGGCGCCCATGCTTTCACAGGAGCTGGTGGACGAGAACTTCGCCTTTTATGGCAAGACGCTGACCGGTGCGGAGAAGCTCAAGCCGCGTTGGAAACGCGTGATCGCGACGATCGATAACGAGATCGGCGAAGCGCTCGGCAAACTTTACGTTGCAGATCATTTTCCGCCCCAGGCCAAGGAACGCGCTCTTGAGATGGTGAATAATCTCAAGGCTGCCCTGGCCGACCGGATCAAGACTAACGACTGGATGGATGATGCGACGAAAAAGGAGGCGCTCAAGAAGCTCGCCGCCTTTAACGTCAAGATCGGTTATCCCGATCACTGGCGCGATTACTCGCTGCTCGAGATCGATCGCGGTCCCTATGTCAGCAATGTTCTGCGGAGCGACGAGTTCGAGGTAGCGCGCACACTGGCCAAGATCGGCAAGCCGGTCGACCGCGATGAATGGGGGATCACTCCGCCTACCGTAAACGCTTATTACAATCCCAACCTGAACGAGATCGTCTTTCCAGCCGGCATTTTGCAGCCGCCCTTCTTTAACCCTGACGCGGACGACGCGGTGAACTACGGAGGCATGGGGGCAGTCATCGGCCATGAAATGACCCACGGCTTCGATGACCAGGGTCGCCAGTATGATGCCGAGGGTAACCTGAAGGACTGGTGGACGGCCGCCTCGTCCAAGGCGTACAACGAGCGGGCCAAGGCAATCATCGACCAATACGCCGCCTACGAGCCGTTACCCGGGATGCACGTCAATGGCGAACTCACCCAGGGTGAAAACATCGCGGATATCGGCGGGCTGAAGCTCGCCTACGCTGCGTTCAAGAAGGCGCAGGCAGCACACCCCGAGATGGCGGATAAGAAGATCGATGGCTTAACTCCCGATCAGCGTTTCTTTCTCGCCTGGGCGCAGATCTGGCGCGCCAACCAGCGCGACGAAGAGACCAAGTTGTGGCTCAATACCGACCCGCATTCGCCGAGCCGTTTCCGAGTCATCGGCCCGGTCTCGAACATGCCGGAATTCCAGAAAGCCTTTGCGCTCCCGGAGGGGAGCAAGATGATGCGACCCGAGAACGAGAGAGCAAACATTTGGTAATGTAGCGGCGGCCGTGTCGGCCGCGGGAGCTACGATACAGCGACCGCGCATCACTCCGCGCTCGACGTCGTGAAGTCCTTACTTCACCACGGTCACCACATGCGCCTGGATCTTGCCGCTGACCGCTCCCGCTCCAAAGCGTTCCGTTAAAGCTTTGATCGCCACCACCGTCGCATCACTCATAAGCGAAGCGTCGCGTTCGTCGATTTCGTTCCGCAGCGGTGTCCCCTGGCAATAGGCCATCGCGACCTTGCGCGCGGACCGCCCTTCGCTCCGCTTCACCACCGTCGTGATCGTGGGTGTTGCAGTGAATCCACCGGCCGCCAGATCCCGCTCGATGGTTTGCGGGGAGGAGTAGCCGTGGGGCACGCGGGCGTGAAAGCGCGGCGGGTCATCCGGGAAGAGCGGTTCCAGTGCCTTGGTCACAGTATCGACAAACTCGTTCTCCTCGATCCGGTCCCACGTGCTAAAGGCGAAAAAACCCCCGGGCCGCAGCACGCGTCGCACCTCGGCAAACGCCTTTGCCTTGTCCGGGAAAAACATCACGCCAAACTGACAGACCACCGCGTCAAACGTTTCATCGGGGAAGGGGAGCGCGGCGACATCGGCCTGGCGCCATTCCACCGGTCGTTTCGTGCCGAGCGATTTCGCGTGTTCCAGCATCGCATCATTAAGATCCGTCGCCACGATCGAAACGCTTTCGGGCAACGTCGCGGCCAGTTCCCGCGTCACCACCCCGGTGCCGGCGGCAACTTCCAATATATTCGACAGAGACTTGGCCGGCAATCGGCTGACCAGGTCTGATGCATACGGCTGAAAAATCAGCGGCACCAGATAGGTCTCGTAGAGCTTCGGGATCGCGCCGGTAAAGACGATGTCTCCATGTGGATCACTCATTTTCTTTTCTCCGTCTCGCGCCCGTCTGCCTGCTTACCCATTCGGCGAGGGAATCAAAAGCCCGGGAGGAGCGCGAGAAAAAACTCTGCGGTTGCTTGCTGCGGCCTCACTCCAACCAAATGGGAAAGCTTGCTTTCTGGGCGCACAGCCTTAGATAAAAGCTGGAAAGCGAGCGCCTTGCTCGTGATCCGGCCATAACAAGGAAAGCCATATGAAAAGAGTTGTTCTTCTTTCTGCAGTGATCGGTGCGGCAACATTGTTTTTGAGCGCGTGCGCGAATCAAAATCCCAATGCGACCGCGAGCAATACTTCCCAGCGCGGCCTGGTCGGGGCAGGGTCGGTCGCGCCTGTTGGAGGCGGTCCGGCTGGGCCGCTCGCGAACAAACAGCGCTTCCAGCCCTAGTCGGCTCACTGCGTCGAAGAGTTGCGCCTCGCCGTTAGGCGGCGTTGGCTGCACTTTGCTTGCCTAACGGCAAGCATCGAGTAGCTCGATCCTGGCACGAACAGGCGGGCTAGGCGGGCGGGCCTAAAATAGAGGCTTCCAGCTCGAGGCCAAAGAGCTCCTTTACCGAGCGGCGAGAAAGCACGATGACCGTGAAAACGCCGAGGACGACGCCGAAGGGAAAGAAGGCACACTCGATGCATGCCAGAACGAAACAGAACCGGTAGTGCCTGCGAAGCGCGATGAAGCGGCCGGATAAGACGATGCAGGTCGCGAAAACCAGGCCGAGCAGAAAGAAGAAGACGCCGAAACCAATGAAGAGCCAGCCGAGCAGATGAGGGGGCGGCTCACCGTGCGGGGGATGTTGCGGGGCGAAGAGAATGAATAGTCCGAAAGCGCCATAGATCAGCGGGAAAAAGGAGAACAGCGCGGCCAATCCTCCCACGATGTAGTGGAAGATGGTCAGTAAACGGGGGTGTTCTTCGTCTTGAGGCATCCATCTATGTTCTCACAGCCACAAGATATCGCTATCGGCGGGGGTTTGCGCGCTGCAACGGCCGAGTCAGGCAAGTCGGCCCGCCGCCGCCCTTCTGGCTGATCTCGCTTCCTTCGTATTCGATAACCTCGACGCCGGCGGCAGCGAGACGCGAACGCGTGATCGGATTCCCTGCGACCATCAAACACCGGCGCGGCGCGAGGGCGAGAACGTTAGCGCCCATGGTTTCAAACTCCTCCTCGGGCACTTCGATCAGAGTCATCCCGCGCTCGAGTAACCGCTCCCGGAAAAAAACCGGCATGAGCGGGGAGTAAACCACGGCCAGGTCACGGTCGAGCGGGCTGATGAAAGACATGAGGTGAAAGACATCGCCGGCACCGCGCCAGTGCGGCAGAGGGACGACGAGAAATTCCTTCACCGTGTCGCCGAGCAAGGATCGGAGCTGATCGATCCCGGCATCGTTCGTGCGATAACCTCGACCGACCACGATCGTCTCTTCATCCAGCCAGAGCACGTCGCCGCCTTCGAGCCGGCCCGGGGGCTGGATCGTGCCGAGGACCGGGAAACCAAGAGCGCGAAAAGCGGCTTCCTGCGCAACCGGTTCCCCGGCGCGTTGCGGCTTGCCCATCCGGCAGAGAATCACGCCGCGATCGCAGACCACCGCAGCATCGCGGACGTAGATCGAGTCCAGGCCGGTGTCGGTCGCTTTCGGCAGCATAGTGATCTCGCAGCCGGAGCTGCCTGCGATCGCGAGAAACTCATCGTATTGCCGGACCGCCTGCTCGAAATCGGGCGCAGCGGTGAAGTTCAATTCCTGCCACTGACCCGTGATCGTCTCGGTGTTTTGGAAAGCCTCGCGCGCATGCTTGAGGATGAGCCGCGTGATTGTTCCGGTCTCGGATTGGGCGGTGAACAGGACGGTGGTAGTGCCGTTAGGCATGGTTCGTGATCGAGTTACAGAATCAGTCAAAATAAGGCCGCAGTTTCTCGTATTTCCTCTCGCCGATTCCTTTGACGTGTCGGAGATCATCGGGGCTCTGGAAAGGACGGGCCTCAATGATCCTTCCGGCGAGGACGTGGCCGATGCCCGGGATATCTTGCAAAGCTTCCATGCTCGCGGTGTTGACATTGAGCCGGCCGCCGGGAGCGCTTGAAGTGGTCTTTCCCGCGGATCCGGCGGCCTTGCGATGAAAGAAGGCGTCGAAGGAATCCTGACTCGAGCGAGGTTGCACCGCAGCGCGCATGCTGAGACGGCCGGCGCCGATGCCCCAGCCGCCGACCCTCTGTTCCTGCGCGGTGCGCTCGAAGCGCTGCAGTTTTTCCCACTCGATCTCGGCCCGGTCCATCCCGGGCGGATCGGACGCGGCGCCGAAAACGCGGGCCAGGCCATTCGCGACTAACAGCTCGCCGAGATCGGCGGTATCGGTCTGGACAAAGGCAAAGTAGCGCGGTAGCCGACTCCGGCCGCGAGCATCCTGCAGGCAGGTCCGGACGGTGAAAGGCCGCATCAGTTTCTGGCGCGTGAAGCGTTCGGCTTCATGGCCGATCTGCAGGGTCTGGGGAATGGTCACGCGGAAGTATTTGGACTGCTCGGCGACGCGATTGGGGATGCTGCTGTCCGTCTCCGGGGTATCGACGAAGTAAAGCCGGAAGATGTATTCCTTGTCGCCGGCTTGGACATGAAAACTATCGCCGTCGTTCGCGACGTTAGGCAGATAGCGGCAATCTCGGAAGGTCTGCCAACCGCCGGCGCGGGCGACACTCGCGGTGACGAGGACGAGTATGAGGACGAGCGATGTTTGCGGGGCGGTCTTCAAATTCCCGCTATTCGTAGCGCAAAGCTTTTACCGGATCAACGCGCGCGGCGAAGTAGGCCGGGATGAGCGCGGCTAACGAACATATGATGAAAGCGGCGATACAGATCTTGATCACATCGCTCGGGATCACCTCCGCCGGGATCTCCGAGAACTGGTAAACGGAGCGCGGGAATATCTCGATCTGCAGGGTGCCGGCGAGCCAACGGCTGAATTCGTTGCGAAACCGGATGAGAGTCATGCCGAGGCCCAGCCCGCTGAGAGTGCCGAAAACGCCCACCACGATGCCCTGGAAAAGAAAGACGCCCATGATCTGCCCGATCGTGGCGCCGACCGCTTTCATGATCCCGATCTCGCGCCGCTTCTGCACCGTCACGGTGATGAGCGTGTTCATGATGCCGAAGGCGGCCACGATCACGATGAAGAAGAGGAGGAACGCCATCACCGTGCGCTCCAGGCTGACCGCGTCGAAATATTGCTTGTTCATTTCGATCCAGGTTTGCGCGTACTCCGGCGGCTTGAGATATTTTTGAATCGCTGCTTTGACCTGGTCGACGTTGTCGGGATTGGTCGTCTTCACGGTGAGACCGTGCAACGCGTCGCCCAGCCCGTAGAGCTCCTGCCCGATGTGGATCGGAACGAGAATGAACTCGGAATCGTGCAGATACTGGCCGGTCTCGAAGAGCCCCGTCACGGTGAGTTCCTTCGGCAGGACCACTTCGCGCAGATCGTCGACCGCCTCGTCCTTTTCCGCGCCCTTCTTCTTGTCGAGTTCCTTCAGCTTGTCGAGGATCTCCCCGAGATTGCCGGGCGAATAGACGGTGAGCTTGTCACCGACGGTCAGGCCGAGCTTTTGCGCCAGCTCGACCCCGAGCACTGCGGAGTCACCCTCCAGGTCGAGCTTTCCTAGCTTGATGAATTTCTTCAGCGGAATGACCTTTTCTTCCTCGGCCGGATCGATCCCGCGGATCATCGGAGCGAGGCGCCGGTTCTGGAACTCGACGATCACCGGCCCCTGGATGTAGGGCGCAGTGGCGACGACGCCGGGAGTATTCCGGATCTGAACCGTGAGGTCGCGCCAGTTGTTCATCACGCTGTCGGTCGTCACCAGCATGTGCGCGTCGAAGTCGATCACTTTCTGGCGCAGCTCGCGGTCGAAGCCCGTCATGACAGCGATGACGAGGATTAGCACGGTCACCCCCAGGGTCACCCCGAGGACGGAGACGAGCGTGATGATGGAAATGAAGGTGCGCTTCGGTTTGAGATAACGTAGCGCGAGGAAAAGACTGAACGGGAGTTTCAAGGCAGCGATACGGTTGCCGAAATTGTCGGCTTGCCAACGGGAATCGCAGGTTTTCGGCCGAAACTGAAATCGTTAACGGCCAGAGGCCCGGGCGTCTGCGATCAGTTGGTATGCTCTGGACTATTGCAGTTATTCTATTGGTTCTCTGGCTCATCGGCTGGCTCGGTTTCCACATGCTCGGCGGCTTCATCCACATTTTGGTGATCCTCGCGGTCATAGCCATCGTGGTGCAGCTCGTTAAGGGAATGTAGCGCCCGTGGCTTTGCTGCTGCTCCTGGCGGCTGCGCCAGCAGCGTCTCCGATCGGTCCGTCCCTCGAGCTATTCGGCATCCGTTTCGTCGGGGTAAACCCCGAGAACGGGCATAAACTCCTCCTCACCCTCGCGGCGATCGGCGTCTTCCTCGTCGTCCGCTGGCTCCTGCGCAGATTGACCAGGCTGCTCGTGCCGCGGAGCAAGGCCTGGCTCGCTTTCTGGGTCGGGCAGGGGATTACCCTCGGCACCGCGCTTCTCCTTCTCCTGACGATCCTGTCGGTCTGGTTCGACGATCCGACTCGGCTCGCGACCGCGCTTGGGCTCGTCACGGCCGGCCTCGCCTTTGCTCTGCAGAAAGTCGTGACCGCATTTGCCGGTTACATGGTGATCCTGCGAGGCAACACCTTCAGCGTGGGCGATCGCATCGTGATGGGGGGCGTGCGCGGCGACGTCATCGCGCTCGGTTTTCTCCAGACCACGATCATGGAGATGGGCCAGCCGCCCTCGGTCCAGAACGCCGATCCCGCCATCTGGGTGCGCAGCCGGCAGTATACCGGCCGCGTTGTCACG
>JBDTOL010000039.1:0-15315 GCA_039933235.1 Spartobacteria bacterium
ACGGTTCTCTGCTATTTCTCTTCGAAGGGAGAACAATTCTCTATCGTCTAGCTGAGCAAATTCAATCGTAGGTTCCACCTCGGTATTGTTTGCTCGGGCTATTAAAAGTTCTCCAATAAGTTGTGCTCTCGGCTTGTCGGGTTGTTGGGATTCTAATATGACCAATGCTTGCATAGCTTGTTCACTTAGTCGCCAAGTCGTGGGGCTAACTTTTGTTTTCAGTCTTCTCGCCATTTACGAAAGAATGAATTGATTTAATGCTTTCACGCTCGTGAAATCCGACTTGCCAAAGCGTTTCATAGGCAAAGACCTGATAACTTTTTCACCCAAGCCGGTGAGAGTGATTGCGCTTTTGACGCTGACCCAAGGTGCATTTTTTACTTCCTCCTCTCGTATGGGTCTTACAGTTTTTATTGTTTTCATACCTTAGGTATTGGTCAGTACCGATGAAACCCCCAAGATTTATTTTCATCTTTTTTTGGTGGTAACTCTTTTGGCACTTTTGAACGGGCCGAAAAAACCTTTGCGAAGGCGATGGAGCCCGGTAAGGTGCGATAGAAGCTGGAAGCGAAAAAAGATTTGTAATCAGCAGGTCATCGGTTCGAGCCCGATTGCCGGCTCCATCGCTCGACATTCGTTTAGCGAGGTGTTGCCGCGATGATGGGGCACGGGTCCGCCGTCGTGGCGTTCGTTAGGGGCAGGAACCAGTTTAACTTAAGGTGCGGTCCGGAGGCGCCGCTGACCTGCAGGGCCACGGCCAGCCAATGCTGGGGCGTGGGCCGCATCAGGCTAAACGACCAGGCGGCCGCCCGATCGGCGATTTCCGGATCGAATTTGGTCTCGATCACTCCCTTGGTAATTTGGAAGGCCACGCGATGGAAAGGGAACGCGAAGCCTAGACCACGGGCCTTCGCATAGGCTTCTTTCAGCGTCCAGAGGGAATAAAACCGATGGCTCCGTTCCACGACTGGCAGCGCTCGGAGCGCGGCCGCTTCGCTGGGGGCGAAAAACCGCTCGGCCAGGGCAACAAGATCGCTGCAATCTCGGGCCGCTTCGACATCGATTCCGACCTCCAGACCTCGCCTCACAACGCAGGCGACGAGGTCGCGGGTATGCGAAAGGTTGAAGCGCAAAGGCATGAGAGTGGGCTGGTCGATTTCCGGCCGGCCATGGGCGTTTCGGCGAAATCGCCACGCGACTGGGGAGACATCCGCAAATTGGGAGAGCGACACCCGGACGAGCGCGTGCGAGATGAGAAAAGCGCGACGATCCCGCTCAAACCGGAAACGTGAGAAGCGCTCGCGCTCTTCCGGGTCGAGAAGAGCGTGGTAGCGCTCGAGCAGGTCCGGATCCTCGGCCGAATCCGTTCGGCAAAGGAAAACATGCGCGTCGTTGATCTGCACACCGGGTTTCTCTGATCGCTGGCTCACAAGAATTCCTGCGAGTCTTCCCAAGGGAGTCGCCGGCTGTCAATCCATCGCACGACGTGCGGGTAAACGCCGCTCATTGGCATTTTTGGAATTCCCATGTGCCGCTGGTTTTCGTATTATTCCAGTTCGCTTCCAGACTCTGCCGGCGCAGCGTTCAGAGGGGACGGGGGTTTTCACCATGATACCGCGTTTTTTCTTTCATCAAATCGGGGCCCTCCTCTTTGACTGGGCCTGCCTGGGCGGAAGCCGGTCGAGCGCAGGCTCTCACCGACGTGACCGCTGCGACCTTGGGTAACGTCACCCACGGGGGCACTGCGCTCCTCGGGCATCCGGATTGGCACCGGCGCAGCGTGGTCCGACTATGATCGCGACGCTGACCTCGACCTTTACATGACCGACCGCGTCGGGGCGAACCATCTCTGGCGTAACGATGGGGGCGACGTTTTCGTCGACGTGGCCGCTGCCTTAGGCGTGGCCGCTTCCTCGCACGACGGCGCAGGCGTGTCGTAACGATAACGATGGCGATCTCGACCTCTACCTGGCCAACGGCGATAACGACGTCCTCTTCAAAAACCAGCTTGTCGAGACGGCACCGTTACTTTCACCGACGCAACGGCAACCGCTTTCCCGGGAATCACTACGCCCCAGCGAGGGACGAGTGCTTCGTGGGGCGATTAAGACCTGGATGGTTTTCTTGATCTTTACGTCACGAATCACGAAGAGGTCGCGGGGACCGCTGCCGTCACCCAGGACCGGCTCTTCCACAATAACGGCAACGGCACCTTTACCGATGTTTCTGCGCTCCTGCTCGGCGGCGACGCCTTCGACGACCACCTCGGCGGCTACGGGTTCATTGCTGGCTGGACCGATTTCGATAAGGACGGCGACCTCGACATTTTTCTGATTAATGACTGCCCCTTTGGTCCGTTAGCACAAGTTCTTCCGGAACGACGGCGGGAGCAATCCGCTCGCCTGGAATTTTACGGAAGTGGGCGCGAGCATCGGCGTCGCCGATTGCCGCAACGGCATGGGGATCGCCGTCGGTGATTACAATCGAGATGGCTGGTTTGATTATTTCTACACCAATATCCGGAGCCCCCTCCTGCTGCGGAACAATGGAGGAACACTTAGCGACGTCACGGCCGCCGGCGGCCTCGCCGAGGCCGTTGTCCCTGGGACCGGCAAAAAGCGTGTGACCTGCGGCACGATCTTTTTCGATTGCGATCTGGATGGGGATCCCGACCTTTTTCTGGTCGATTACGGCGAGAAGGCCATCCTGTTTCGGAACGACACCGCGAACACCACCGGCCGCCGCTGGTTGATCATCGATCTCCAGTGGGGGCGCGCCGCTCAGCAATCGCGACGACATCGGCGCGAAGATCAAACTGACAACGCCGGATGGCGTGGTGCAGTATTGGGAGACACTCAGCGGCGATAGCCTTGGCGGAGGCACGGCCGCGGGGCCTATTTCGGACTCAACACCAACACGCTCGTTAGTCAGGTGGAACTCAGCTGGCCCAGCGGAATTGTCCAAACCCTCACCGGCGTCGCGGTCAACCAGCGCCTAACAATTCTCGAGAAGTCATTCGAGCCGCCCGCCATCACCGTGAGCAGTCCGAACCGAAAGGAAACCTGGGTCAAAGGCACGACTCAGACCATTACCTGGACGGTAACATCTCTGGCAACGTGAAGATTCGCCTTCTTAGCGGCCGGACCGCAGTGGCGACGATTGCCGGCTCGACCGAGAGCGATGGTAGTTTTGTATGGTCCGTTCCCACTACCCTCGCGGATGGCACCAACTATAAGGTAGAAGTGAGCAGCATTGATGACCGGACGTTAGAGGACCAAAGCTCACCATCACTCACTAGCCGGCCGGGGGAGCTGCCAGGTGCGGGTCTGGCTGGTGAGCGCACCAGCGGAAGAAGGTCGCGGAACTCCCAAATAGATCCCGGGTGCCGGGATTGGTCAGCGCCCAGCGGAACCCGCGCTGGGCATACCCGACGTCGCGCTCGGTCACCTGGTCGCCTTCCTTGATCCAGCCCGCGCGGATCATCGCGTCACGACGAATGACGACTGGAAAAGGATAATGATTGGCGAGATCGAAGATGCGACTGGTCGCTTCCGCGGCGGAGAGCTTCTTCGCTTCAAACGCTTCGATGGTGTCTGTGGCGCTGGCGAAGAAAGCCGCGTAATCAGGATCCTCGAAGTTTGAGAAAACGGGATTCGCGGTCCCGCCGGAAACATATTGTTCGTCCCGAGTGCTGGCATAGTCGGCCAGCGCATTCATGGCGCGGAACTCGGTGATCAGTGTCCCCAAGCCCCAGACCCGCAGCCATGCGTTCCATAGGTCGAAATCGGCCCACGCGATGAAGGCGCCATTGACGAGGCGGTCGTTGTAATCAAGGACTCGCTGTTGCAGAGGCTCGATTTGAGCGAAGCGCGCTTCGTCGAAGTCATCCTCGGTCAGCGCATTCAGAAGAGGATCAAGGAGAGCATGAATGACCTCGAGCGTATTGATCATCCCGCGCGAGAACAAGGGATCCACCGCGCCGGCCGCGTGCGACATCATGCACCAGCGATAGCCGATGGTTTGCTTCGACGAATACTGCAGCCGGTCAGTGGAGATCCATGGTCGCACCGCCCTGGCATTGGCAAACTGCTCCGCAACACTTGGAAACTTCTGCAGAAATTCGGCGAACTCCTTTTCCGGCTGCTCACTGCTCTTGGGATAACGCCGCGGATCCAGTGTCAGGCCCACACTGATCAGTGGATTCGTCGAGCCCGGGTGGTTATTGAAAGGGATAACCCAGAACCAGCCGCGCTCAAAACAGTGATGCAGCGTGCTCTGATGCCAGGAAACGGAAAGCGGGCTCTTCCCCTCGTCGAAAGGCGGGACGTCCACCATGTGGGTAAAGAGTGATCGCGAATGATGTTTCAGTCGGGTCGGATTCTCGCGAAGATCGTAGCGATCGGCCACCACGCTGCGGTAGCCTGTTCCATCGATGAGATAGCGGGCATGGACTTCCTCGCCGGTGGTCAGTTGCAGCCGCACACCGTCGGGGTTGATCTCAAGAGAGGTGACCCTGGTTCGTTGCCTAGGGATCGCCCCGTAATGCACAGCCAGATGAAAGAGATAGGCATCGATGTCCTGCCGAAACCAATGGTGTTCGTCCTTCGCGCTGGTCCCAAACTGGAGACCTTCGCGCCGGTCGTAAGTCTCGCCCGGCCGATGATAGGCGAAGCCAAAGGTCCGCTTCACGCCGCAGGTCGTGCAGACATGCTCCGCCAGCCGTTCCGGGAAGATGGTATGCTCCAGCTCCGGCATACCATATTTCTCCGCCAGGAGTGAGATAAGAAGAGACGTGTGCGGTATGGTGGATTCACCCACGGCAAAGCGGGGATGGACTTCACCATCGAGCAACAGGACGCTGACCCCTTTTTTCGCCAGGATGGCAGCCATCATCGAGCCTGCCATGCCACTCCCCAGGATGGCCACGTCGAACTGATGGTTGGAGTCCTGCAGGATCATCCGGTTTCTAGTGCTGAATGAGCGCGGCTCCCCAGGAGAAGCCGGCACCATTGGTCGTAAGCATTACGAGGTCTCCCTTCTTGATCTGGCCTTCATCGACCGCGTCCACGTAATCGAGCACCATGTCCGTCTCCTGAAGGTGACCGTGGCGCTGGAGCCCGTCGGTGAAAACCTTTTCTGATGGAAGCATGAAGGCCTGGCAAAAGGCCTTTTGGTCCCAGGTGGAGAAGGTCGGATAGATGTAATAGGCGACCTCCTGCTGTTTGCGCCCGGCGGCGCTCAGGGCGGCGCGCATGACTTTGCGGAACATAAAGAGGTTCATCGGGATTACTTCCTGATTGAACTTGGGAATGTCGGCTGTCATGTGCAGCCATTTATGATCCTTGTCCGCCGGATCCCGCCGGTGAAAGCCGGGGATATACCAGACGTCGTGCAATTTCCCAAGGGTGGCGACTTCTACTGAGAGAATTTGCTGGCCTTCGTGGCCTTTCTTCAGGATGACTGCGCTTCCGCCGTCACAGATGACGGTGATCGGATAATAGGTGTGATTGAACTCTGGCACCTTATCGCCAGCAAAGAGGAGCGCGGTGCGATAGCGGTCGTTTGCGTTCATCAAGGCAGAGGCAACTTTCAGGGCGGTGTGATAACTCGCGCACCCGCCCGTGTTGACCGCGGTGGCAAAAGCTTTGCTCGCGCCGATCTCATGCTGAACGACCCCAGCCGCCGACCAGGTCGGCGCGATGAATTCTTCAGGGATACTCGTGAAGTCGATCATGAGGTCGATCTCACCGGCGTCGATGCCGGTCTTCTGGAGGACCTTTCGGCAGGCGTTTAGAGCCAATTCGGTGGCCGTTTCCGCGCCTGCCATGTGCACCGCCTCGATCCCAATATCATGCTGGAAATCCACACTCGCGGCCAGTCGCTCCGTGGGAATCTCTTCGTCGCGAAAGACGTCGGCCACCGCCTTCCTTGTCGGCGGGAGATAATAGCTGGCTCCAACGATACCGATTCCCGTCTTCATAGTTTCACATTCGCAGAAGGGTGACTCCGCCTAAAAATCCCATCCCGTGCGCGGCGGCGAGGAAACAACTCCCTTTCTTAACCGTCCCGCTCGCGACCATCGAAAGATAGTTAACGATAAAGTCCGTCCCTTGCAGGTGACCGTGCGATTTGCGGTTCTGATGATCGAACTGGTCAGGACCGAATCCCATGGTCGTGGCGACCTGCTCCTGATCTTCGGCAGATAGGTTCGGATAGAGCGCGAAGACAATCTCCGCACGCTTTACCCCGGTGCGGTGGAGCAGGGTCTCCAGAATACTGTTCAACATTTCACCTTTTGGCGCGCTATCGAAGAGGCTCTTGTTCAACTTCATTCGATAAAGGGAGGGATCATCCGGGTGCGCAAGAGCTCCGCCGGGGATGTAACAGACGTCATGAAAGCTCCCGTGGGAGTGAAGTTCGGTGTCTACGACCAAACTGCCTTCCACGCCTTTCCTTAGCACCAGGGCCCCCGCCGAGTCTCCCAGAACGCTGACAGGGTCAGCAGGATGCAAAATTCGGTTACCCGGGATGGTGACGTCTGCCGCCACCAACAGGGCACTCTGAAGGCCTTCGTTCGCTTCTAACAAGGCCGCCGCGGAACTTAGCGCGACAAGGAAATTTGTCGCGCCTCCGCCACTGAATCCAACAGTGAACGCTTTCCTCGCCCCGAGCTCGTGCTGGAGCTTGTTTGACATGTTCCAAGCTGGAACCAGGTATTCTTGGGGAAGGATACTGTAGTCGACAATTAGATCGAGATTTGCAACGTCCAACTCAGCCCGGCGTAGCGCCTCCTGGCATGCCTGCAAAGCCATCGCCGAGGGAGACTCTCCGTCACACAGTGGAACTTCTTCAATCCCGAGGCGGGCGGCGACGGTCGGGTCAAAGTTAGCGGATTCCTCCTGAACCAAGGACTGGGTATTGCGTCTGCCAGCAGGCAGTGTCACCGCGGCCGCAGCAAGGCCGATGGAGGATTTCATGAGATCTCTTTCGTCGTGGCGAGACATGATGGTTGCGCCTGTGCCAGGCAGGTCCGAAGCCGCCGCCCGACCTCGATCGCATGGGAGCGCAAGAGCGTGCGCTTTAACCCGGCTATCTCATGGACGTCGACTCCATCTTCGGCGATCTGACTCCAGCCCAAGTCCCATGAGCCATTTTGACCGAAGGTCTTTTCGCTCGGGCGAAAGAGGGTGATACGCCCGGGATAGCTGGTTCTTGCTTCTTTGTCCGCCGCTTCCGCAGTTAGCCGGCGGGCATGGCGTAGTAAGGTCGGAAGCGGACGATCGATCCAGCGAAAGAACAACCGGGCGGCTTGCCATGATCGGTATCTCACCTGCCAGCCAAGAGCGCGGAATCCGCCGGCAATCCAATCCAGTTTTTGCTGCTGATTGCCATGGAACGCGTAATGGAGATGCCATTTTGTACGGACGCCCAGACCGCGGAACCCAGGCAGGCGATGAAGTTGGGAGTAACCCGGGGCCGACATATCGATGATCGCGAGAAGAGCGACCTCCTCACCTTGTATCCGGAGTTCACGGGCAACCGCGTAAGCGACGCGGCCGGCCAGGCACCAGCCACCCAGAGAGTAAGGCCCTTGCGGTTGTTGCGCGCGGATTCTTTTTATCAGTTCTTCCGCCAGATCGCTCAGTTCGCGTTCCGGGTTACTAATTAGGAGATCGTCGTAAGGCACGATATAGACTGGCTGGTCGGGGCCGAGCTCGGCAGCCAGGGCGCGATATCCGACGCGGCCCTCGATCAGGAAGAGCGGGGTGCGTTCGGGATTCCCCGTTTGCACTGCTACCACAGGGCAGGAGACCCATGAGTCCCGCTTCAGAATCGCGGCTAACTGTTCGATCGTCGGGGCCTCGAACAATGTGCCTAACGGAAGACGTTTCCCGAATGCTTTCTCGACGCGCGCGAACAAGCGGGTGGCCATGATCGAGTGGCCGCCGAGATCGAAGAAGCTATCGGTCACGCCCACTGGCCGTATCTCGAGGACCTCTGCCCAGATCGCGGCCAGACGGTTCTCGGTCGCATCGCGCGGCGCAATAAAAGAGCCGAGCTCACTTGTGACGGCTGGAGCTGGAAAGGCATTCCAATCGAGTTTTCCATTTGGAGTTAGAGGAAACGCTTTCAGGAGAACGAAGGCGGAAGGAATCATGTATTCCGGCAGCCGATTGCGCAAGAAGCGCGTCAGCTCCGCGGGCTCAAAGGTGCCGTCGGAGTTCTCGGGGACGAGGTAACCGACCAGCCGCTTTTGCGCGGCGTGTTCGCGAACCATGACGGCGACCTGTTGCAGACCAGCGTAATCTCGCAGCGCCGCTTCGATCTCCGCCGGCTCGATTCGGTAGCCTCTTATTTTCGTCTGCCGATCTCTGCGCCCCAGAAATTCCAGGGTTCCATCTCTGCGCTGTCGGACTGCGTCACCGGTCCGATAGAGACGCGAACCATTCTCGGTCGAAAATGGATCGGCGACGAAACGCTCGGCCGTGAGTTGGGTTGCGTCGAGATAGCCACGGGCCACGCCGGCGCCGCCGATGTATAACTCCCCACCTACTCCAGGAGGGACGGGCTCCATCTTCTGATCCAGCACATACATGGTGGTGTTGGCAAGCGGCCGGCCAATCGGAATCACTGGCGCCTCTCCCTTTGTCACTCGATGAATCGAAGACCAGATCGTGGTTTCGGTCGGGCCGTAGAGATTCCACAGCGAGCGGCAACGGGTCAGCATCTGATCGGCCAGGGCGCCCGAGAGAGCCTCGCCTCCACAGAGAGCCTTTAAGCCAAGAGTCCCGCCCCACCCCGCCGCCAGCAACATCTCCCAAGTGGCAGGGGTCGCCTGCATGATGGTAACGTGTGACTCCTGCAGGATACGAATCAGTTGGTTTGGATCGGCTGCCTGGGCCCGGCTGGCCAGAAGGACCGTAGCTCCCGTGGTCAGCGGCAGCCAAAGTTCCAGCCCGGCAATATCGAAAGCCACGGTGGTAACGGCTAACAGGATATCACTCGCCGCCAACCCCGGGCATTTGCGCATGCTGGAGAGTAAATTCGAGAGATTGCCGTGCTCGACCTGGACGCCCTTGGGCCGGCCAGTAGAACCGGAGGTATAGATCACGCAGGCGAGGTCGGAAGTCTGCACCACCGTACTGAGGTTTTCCTTATCTTGTGACGTGAGAGGGGAGTTTTCGCCGTGGAGTGGAACAGTGATGGAGGCGCCGGTCCCACCCGGATCCCTCGTCTCAGCTTGATCCGTAAGAAGAATCTTCGCCCCGCTTTCCCGCCGAATCGTTTCGCGGCGTTCCTGAGGGTGCGAGGGATCGAGAGGCACATAGGCGCCGCCTGCCTTCATCACGGCCAGCATCGCCACCACCAGATCGAAGGATCGCTCGACGGAGATCGCCACCAAAACTTCTCGTCCTACCCCAAGGCGAACAAGGTGATGCGCCAACTCGTTAGCCCGTGAATTGAGAGCGCGATAGCTTAATTCCCGCCCCTCACAACTGACCGCGACCGCGTCCGGAGTCTTGCGCGCCCAGGCTTCGAAAAGCTGGGCAACGGTTCCTGTCTCCGGAAAGTTCTCCAGGGTTTGATTCCCATCTCGCAGGGCTCGCTCTCGCTCGGCGGATGAGAGCAATGGCAGATCGAAGACCCGGCAAGCGGGGTCTTCGATAACAGCCTGTAACAGGTTTTCGTAATGCTCGAGCAAGCGTTGAGCGGTCTCCGCCTCGAAGCGGTCGGAGTCATACTCCAGGGTGAGACGAAGACCTTCTGGATGATCGATAACATAAAAGCTGAAATCGAACTTCGCGGTCCCGTTGTGGACGGGAAACGGGGTGCAGCGTGAGCCAGCCAGTTCGAGTTCACGCCAGGAGGATTCTTCCACGACCAGCATGACCTGGAAAAAGGGGTTCCGGCCGGCTACTCGTTCGGGCTGAAGTTCCGCGACTAGTTGCTCGAAGGGCAAGTCCTGGTGCGCATAGGCGCCGAGTGCAGCTTCGCGGGTCCGCTGCAGTAACTCTCTGATGGTGGGGTTATCTCCCAGTCCCAGCCGCAGCACCATCATGTTAGCGAAGAATCCCACGACCCGCGAAACTTCCGCGCGAATGCGGTGAGTCATGGGACAGCCGACCGAGATCTCCTCCTGCACGGTGTAGCGCGCTAATAAGACCTGGAGCAGAGCTAAGAGGGCCATAAAGCGGGTCACGCCGTGTTGCCGGGCCAGGGAACGAAGCTCATCGCTGACCTCCTTGGAGAGGTTGCGCTGCTCCATTCCTCCGCGAAAACGGCTTCGGAAGGGACCGGTGTGGTCCGAGGGGATATCCAGAGCCGCGGGGCAATCCCGCAGTTGTTCTCGCCAGTAAGCCAGTTGAGTTGCACGAGCGTCCTCGCTCAAAGCTGAGTGCTGCCAGATCGCGAAGTCCGCGTATTGGACGGGAGGTGCAGGAATGTCCACCGCTCTCCCCTGCATCTGGCCGGCATAAAACTGGCCTAACTCCTCAAGCAAAATGGCAATCGAAGGCCCGTCGCAAACGATGTGATGCAGCACGAGCACGAAAACATGATCTTCCTCCTCGACTCGAAACAATGCCGCCCGCAGCACCGGCCCGGCGATCAGGTCGAAGGGACGCTGCGCGTAGGCATCGAGCAGACATTCCAGTTCCGATTCACGCTCGGAAGTTTTTACCTTGCGCAGATCCACCGACTCCATCTTCAGCCGCTGGCCCGTCGACCCGATGACCTGGCGCGGCTGGCCGTCCTCGGCTGGAAAGCTGGTCCGTAAAGCCTCATGTCGAGCGACGAGTCGATCCAGGCTGCGCTGCAAGGCGGCGTGATCGAGCGAGCCGGTGATCCTCCAAGCCATCGGCACGTTGTAAGCCGCGGAGCCCGCTTCGAGTTGGGAGAGGAACCAGAGCCGCTGTTGCCCGAACGACAGCTCCACCGGTTCATCGCTCTCCCGGGCGAGAATAGGCGGATACTGAGGAAGAGGGCGAGTCAGGCCCTTTCTCCAGTTCCAACCGGCGGGGGCACGGGATTTCAGCTGTGCTAACTCGATCATACCGTTGCCGCGCCTTGCACGGCAGACCCTTAACTTGTTGCCGACCCCGTCGGACGGATGTCCTCCACCGCTTCGCCATCCGCGGCCCGGAGCTTGGTCACGACGAACTGCTCGATGTCGTTCAAACTCCGGAAGTTGTCCGGCACCATATCCGGCTCCTCGACGGTGAGAGGGAAGGTATCCTCCAGAAACGCGATCAGCCGGAATGCTCCCAGCGAATCAACCACGTTCGTCTGCAGGAGGTCGTCGTTATCCTGCACTTCGGTGATGCCCCGCCCCGCCGCGTACTCCAAAACGAATGCGCGCACGGGGTCCTTCACGTTGATCAGGGAAGTTTCCATTTCAGAATGGTAACGGATTGATCGAAAATCCGTCGAGCAAATTCGCTGCGCGAAGTCTGGTGCGGTCCACGCAAGTGGCTGGGCTGCCCGTCGCAAACCGCGACCTTTCCATTACGCTTGAGCATACACGACGAGCGGAAGTTTCGATCAAGCGGCGAATTTTCTCGAGATGCTCGTCGCGTTTCTCCCAAGAAACGTCTTGGGGCGCGGTTCGCATTCGGGCCGACGGCTACGGACCAAATGCCAAGTCAAAAGGAGCCTGCCCGACATTTGCAATTGTGTCAAAGATGGTCAGCGACGGAACATCGACAACCGATACCGTCGTGTCGGTGGAGTTGCACACGTAGACTTTCGTATCGTCGTCGTTGACTATCAAAGTCCACGGATGGTGTCCGATGGGGAGCGTTACGAGGACCTTATGCGTAGTGGTGTCAATGGCCGAAACCGTGTCGGAATATCCATTTTCTACGAAGGCCTTCTTTCCATCATGCGTAATTACCACTCTCTGGGGAAGGTTTCCGGTAGGGATGGTCGCGACCACACTCAATGTGGTGGTATTGATGACGGAGACTGTCCCATCCTGCTGGTTGGTCACGTAAAGCTCCTTGTCGTTTGGGGTAATGGCAATTCCGATCGGTCTCCCTCCAACAGGAATGGTCGCGATCACTCGTTTCGTCGCGGTGTCGATGGCGGATACGGTGTCGCTCCCGTTGTTAGGGGTGTAGACGCGGTCACCCGAGGATGATATGCAAAGACGACGGGGGCGACCCCCGGTGGGGATACTCGTTACCTCATAGGTAGCGGTATTAATCGCGTCCACTTCTGAAGAAGAATTATTCGAGACCCAGGCGAAGCTTCCATCCGGCGAGAAAACAATGTCTTTGGACGAATATCCGGGGAGAACGACAGTCGTGATGACCTGATTGGTTGCGGTATCAATGACGGGGACGAGGCCGGTACCATGGAAGCCACTTTGATGCAGGACGAAAAGACGTCCACCATCCGGCGTGACAGCCATCTCTCCAAGTATCCCGCCGACCGAGATGGTGGCAGTCTTCGTGCGCGACACCGTGTCAAGAACCGAAACGGTCCCGGATTTCGCATCGGAAACAAAGGCCTTAAGCCGATCCGGTGTCATCGCAATACGAATCGGGAAATTGCCCACGGGGATTTTGGTGAGTATCTGGTTGTTCGAGGTGTCGATCACAGCAACGTCATTGGAATATCTCGAGGGGACCCAAAGCGTTTCGGACTGGGCCAAAGCCGCGGATGCAAAGGCAAAAATAATCAACAGCAAAGGCAGGCGATATTTTTTCATGGGAAGGGTGACGCGATAGACTCAGATGCGTCGGGTGAGTATATATTTGAGTTTGGGACGAGCTTGTATTAGCCGTCCAACAGGAACCATGTCAAGCTCAATCGGCGGTGTCTAATTTCAGTTGAAGCAAATTTCTGAGTCTGATCGTCAACTGATTCTGGGCGCACTGGACTCCCTCGGCGTGGCGCTCGCCGACCACGATCACGAATGGAGTGCGGGCGAGTGCGCAATCTATGAAGAAGCGGTGCGAATCATGGTGATGATGTAGCGTTCGGCCAGGGGCATGGTCCCAGCCGGGCTGTTGGGAAAGCGCCCTGTGTAGGCCACGCTCGGGAAAAGCGAGGGAGAGCGCTGTTCGCGCTGTAGGACAACGCCATATTTCCTTCGCTGCCCATCGCGATGCTACCCACCCAGCGATGAATGCCATCCGTCAGGCCCGGTCCCAGCCGAGACTGATTGGTTCGTCACAAGGGATTCATAGCTGCCGAAGTTTCGATAGGCGAGGCGATGAAGTGGCCGCTGCCGGTAGCCAAGGTGATCGAGTTTGTTGGTTGTTCCCGATACAGGCACGAGTCCCTTGGGGGACGACAAACGATACACCTGCGCAGCCTGGTTGCCGGCCACGGCTTGGGCGCGATTCAGTGCGAAGGCCCCCCACGCCTGCGAAGGATGCTCCGGCAAACTCGCGCATGCTGATGTAGTAGGCGTCGGGCCAGACACCCGCCTTCCGGTAATTCCGAAAGTTGCTCCCCGTTGAAATCGCGTAGCGATAGTAGGCGCCCGTGTGATCAGGCGTCTGCTATACGGCCACGCAGAAGTAATAAGTGGGGCCGGCGGCCGTGAACTGCGAAAGGAACCAGCGGTCGGACAGTTGATTTAGAGCACAACGGGATCGCCCGCGTTCTCCGTCTGGCAAGTCCCGCCAAATCCAGCCCGGAGCGTATTATTCGGCGCTGGGCCATTGAGGGAAGTGCCGGACTTGTTGAAGATCTGGAAACTCAAATTCGCTATCGCCACCACATGGTTGGGCCCGACATCGCCGTTCGGGTCGGGGTGCGAGACGCCACTGCCGCTATTTGGCTGGCCGTCGAAAGTTACAATCGGGCCTGCGATCTCGACGCGGGCGGGTCTCCCGCTCTCCCCAACGCTCGACTGCACCTACCGGATCCCACTCGGGAGCAAAAGGAAGCTTCAATGGCACAATCTTCGTTCGGGCGCAGGCTGCCTGGTCCAGGCGGGATGATTTTCATCTCTCGCAGCGGGGGGGAATACGTCGAATCTCACCACTGGGGCGACGCCGCGGAACGTGCCGCGGATGGTTGGGTGCTGTGATTTACCTCCTGGGGCGGAAGCACTGTGGATCGCGAAAAGCGCGAGCGCGAGGCCGAGCAAGCAGAGCAACCCGGTCGCCAGTGGGCGCGGATAGAAGAAGGCTGATTCGGGCTCGACGTCGGGTCCAGGATCGCACTGTTATCGTTGTCCCTGACGGCGCTGGTGCTAGTGATCCGGCGGTTCAAGGCCCTCGGAATGCTTCTCACTTCCGAAGCGCTTCACGCAAACCGGAGGTGCGCGTCACGCGTCGAGCCAAGGAGGCGCGCAAGACCGGTTCCGACGACCAGATCTCCACCTGCTCGCGCGCGCGGGTGATCGCGGTGTAAAGCAACTCGCGCGTAAGCAGCGGACTATCCTGCTCTGGCAGGATGAGGAGGAGACGGTCGAACTCGGCCCCCTGGCTTTTGTGGACGGTCATGGCAAAGGCGGTCTCGTGCGACGGCAGGCGTGAGGGAAGGAAACGGCGCAGCCTGCCCTCGGCGGAAACGAAAAAGGCCCGCAGTTCTCCGCCACCCTCAGAGTCGGGCAGGACGATGCCGCTATCGCCGTTGAAGAGGCCAAAGTTGTAATCGTTTTGTGTGATTGTCAGCGGCCGGCCGCGGTACCACCCCTGCCGCGGCGTAATCAATCCGGCGCCCGCCAGGATCTGCTCCGCGATTGCATTCAGATTCTCCACGCCGAACGGGCCATGGCGCAGCGCGCAGAGAATGCGGAACCGCTGCAGTTGCTCGAGCGCATGGAGTGGATCCTCGGTTTCGAGGCAGGGGTGGAAAGCGGCAACAACCCGCTCGCGCAAGGCCCCGGGTAGTTTCGCCGCTGCGGGCAGCGGCTGCCATTGCGCTTCGCCGCCGGCATCCTGTTCAAAGGCAGCGATGGCCGCGTCCGCGTCGCCGGCGTTTATGGCTGTGCTGACACGGTAAATGCCGCCCGTTGGCGCAAAGCGATAGTTACGCCTCAGTTCCACCACGGCGCCATGGAGCGGCTCGTCAGGCGTCGCGCTCTCGGCGGCAGCGCAGATGTCGGCCAGCACGCTCCCGGCTTCGACCGAGGCGAGTTGATCGCGGTCACCGAGCAGGATCAAACGCGCTTCCGGTCGCACCGCAGCGACGAGTTTCGCCATTAACGCGAGATCGACCATCGATGCTTCATCCACGATGACCACGTCGGCGTTCAGCGGGCGCTCCGCGTCGTGGCGGAAATACGGGGAGCCCGGCAGGTAACCGAGTAGCCGGTGGATCGTGGTCGCCTCCAACGCTTGGCTCACCGCGCGG
>JBDTOL010000040.1:0-6848 GCA_039933235.1 Spartobacteria bacterium
CGTCTGTAAGGTAGGTGGAAGCACCATTAAAGCGGTCGAGGTGGCCGAGGCCGAGTCCATCATAGAGCGCAAGGCCAAACTTTTGCGCAAAGTGACGCGGGTCGCCGAGCGCGCCCGGTCCACAGTCGAGGACAAACTTGATGGCGCCAATCTCGCTCAGGCGACGATCTGCGCGGGTATCGCGACGGATAAGATGATTTTGCTCGACGGCGAGACGACCCAGCGAATTGAGATCAACTTCAACGCCAGCGATATTTACGCCGACTTCCAGGCGCTCACTGCCGAGATCAATGAGGCGGTCCGACGCCTTCCTGCGCCAGCATCGCTGCTGCCCATCGATGCGAAAATCACGTCCTCCGCAATCGTCTCTGAGACTTGAGGCGACCGCACAGACGGGTCTGCTGGCCGGAAAGCCGGTAAACAAAAGGGGATACGCTTCACGGTCGTTTTCTACGGTCGGACGACTTTTTGATGCAAAACGCTGCAACGCTGTGCATCACTCCTGCCCTGTTCTCCCCTCGTGGAATGCGATTTTGCACCGCAGTGCAAAACAGCGCAGAATCGTTAGGCTCAATTATGAGTCCCCTGCTCTAACCGCTGAGCTATAGGCCCGGAAAGAGAAAAACTGACATTCCACCAGAATTTGTCCCGCTTTTTCTGACCGGGCCAGGCGGCCGACTCAAGCATGAAAGCACCAAGACTTCCGCTTCCGCAAAAGAGCGCCAATAGAGAGGCGCCCCGACTTCGAATCGCCGCTTTACTTCACGCGCGGCCCCGCAACCGAGCCGAGAGCGAGCTTGCGCCGAAAGACTTCCAAGCCAATAAGACCGATTCCCAGGAGCGCGACCGTCGCGCCGTGGTCGGGAACCTGTGAATCGGAGCTGGCGGAGAAACTGAACACACCGCGGCCCGCGCCAGGGGATTGGGTGGAGAACGAAAAAGTGCCATTCGTCGCATCGAACCCGTTACCCATCACGCTGCCAGTGCCCTGAATCAGCAGGAACTTCGAGGTTTGCAGGATGATCGTGGAAGTATCGAGATCGAAGGTGAATCCACCCACACTCCAAAGGCCGGGGGTGGGCGTCGACGGACTGAAAATCCACGGAGTCGCCATAGCCACAGAGTCGTTTGGACTAACGAAACCGGCGTAATCGCCATCGGCACTAACGACCGCAACATTACTAAAAGCATCCACCCGGGTGGCCGTCGCGAGATTCATGGTATCGAACTGGACTCCCCCGGCGAATGTGATCGCCCCATCGATCATCGCCGCCTGTGCGCGCTCACAGGTGAAGGCCGATGTGATTAAAGCGGAGGTGAGAACCGTCAGGAAGAGCTTGGGAAGTTTCATTTTTTTCAATTTCTTTTTCGCAGCGGATAAAGGCAAGACTAAAATCAAAGAAGATTGGCTCCGATCAGAAAAATGCGGCGCGATCGCGGTGTCGCGGTGAATAGCTAGCTGTTTTCGCTCCCAAGGCGGATCCCGAGGGACGGTGCGCCCTCAACTTCTGGCGATTGCTGTGCCATCCCTCCGCGCAAGCAGGACCGTTCTTTTTTCACCGACGAGAATGGCGCCCCAGGCGCGGAGGTTTTTAAAACCGAGCAGGAAGAGCCCGACCGCCAGCACCGCGCAGCTCAGCCCGAAAAACCCAGGGCCGCGCGTTCTGTGCTGCAGGTCCACAAACTGGCCCATACAGAGCAGTGCAACAAAAAGCAGGGTCGGTTTCGCCAGACGACGTTAACCACGAAAACGCCGAGCGGTGCTCCCAGCGCCCCGGCGAGCCAATTCTCGAACACCCCGGCCTGGAGACCAGTCGTGACTTCCTTGGCCACGATTCCAACCACCGAGGTAAAGCAGATGATCACGACTGAAGTGGGAATCGCGATCTTGAGATCGGCGCGGCAGAGCAGGACAAGGGCGGCATAGAGCACCATGTCGATGCCCACGCCCGTCACAGCCACGACCGTCGCGCCGGAGAGCAGGCCTTCGTTTCAGCTCCGTTATCAGATGCAGGAGCAAGGTTAACGCCATCTCTGCGTCTCACTTCGCCAGCGCCTGACCGGCCCGGCACGCTTCCTACGGCACGACGTCTGCTAAAATCCCTCCAATCTGTTCAGCAGCCGGTTGAAAGAACCTGCCAGGAGATGGGCCGCGGCTTTTCCACTCGCAATTTTCTCCGGCCGCTCGATAGAACCGGACTTTCTATCATGTCTCATCGGAAAAAAACGCGCTCTAAATACCGACGCATCGTGCTCAAATTTGGCTCCGGCACTCTCACCCGGCCCAATGCCTATGGCCTCGACCTGAAACAATTCGCCCGTCTCAGCGCGGAGGTCGCCGCGCTTATCCGCCGCGGCCATGAATGCGTGACGGTGACGAGCGGCGCGGTCGCGGCCGGGGTCGGTGCGCTCGCGCTCACCGAGCGTCCGACCGATCTGGCAACCGCCCAGGCCAGCGCCGCTGTGGGACAATCGAAATTGATGCGCGCCTACGAAACCGCCTTTGGCCGCTTCAAATTAAACGTCGCGCAACTACTCCTAACTCACAACGACCTCGACAGCTGCATCCGTCGCGCCAACGCCCGCAACACGCTCGAGCGTCTGCTCTCGCTGCGCAATGTGGTCCCGATCATCAACGAAAATGATTCCGTCGCAGTGGAAGAATTGCGCTTCGGCGACAACGACCGGCTCTCCGCCGAGGTGGCCACCCTGGCCGAGGCCGACCTGCTCATTATCCTCACGCAGGTGGATGGCTTGCTCGATGAGAAGGGAGCGGTCATCCCCGTCGTGCGCGACATCGATCGGGTAAAAAGATTGGCCAATGGAAGCAAAGGCCGATTTTCGGTCGGCGGCATGATCTCGAAACTGGAGGCGGTCAAGATGGCGGTCGACGCCGGCATAACGACGGTCATCATCAATGGCCGACGGCCCGACCGGATTGCCGCGGCCGTCGCAGGCGAGGCGACCGGCACTCGTTTCGTGGCGAAACCGCGCACTTCGCGCCTAACGAATCCACGGTAGTCGCATCTCGCAATTATACTCGCGGACATCTCACGCCCGGTAGAAATTACTCGCCCGTGGATCTCAAGACCCAAATCACCGACTTCGGCCGACGCGCCCGCGCGGCCTCCCGTCTCCTTGCCCAACTGAGCGCTCAGCAAAAAAACTCGGCGCTCTGCGCGATGGCCCATCAAATCGTGACGCGGACCGATCGGATTCTGGAGGCCAACGAGAAAGATCTGGCTCACGCCCACAGCCATAACCTCTCCAGCGCGATGATCGATCGCCTTGCCCTGAATCCGGGGCGGATTGCGGCGATGGCTGACGGCGTTCGAGCGGTCGCGGATCTCCCTGATCCTGTCGGCGAAGTCATCCGGGAATGGACCCAACCTAACGGTATCAGGATTTCCAAGGTGCGGGTCTCAATTGGGGTGATCGGGATCATCTATGAGTCGCGCCCGAATGTCACGAGCGACGCGGCGGTCCTCTGCACCAAGACCGGCAACGCCACCATCCTGCGCGGAGGCTCTGAGTCGATCCACTCCAACGTTGCGATCGTCTTGGCGCTCCAGCGCGGGGCAGTGGACGCTGGCCTGCCGGCCGACAGTATCCTTCTCATCCCGCAGACCGATCGCGAAGCGGTGCGGCTCATGGCGGAGATGGATTGCTCGATCGACCTCATCATTCCGCGGGGCGGCAAAGCCCTGATCGAAGCGGTGGTGCAGGTCGCGCGCATGCCGGTGATCAAACATTCCGACGGCCTCTGCATCGTCTACGTCGATCAGGAAGCAGATCTCGAGATGGCTTGCTCCATTGTGGTCAACGCGAAGACGCAGCGGCCCGGCGTCTGCAACGCGATCGAAACGGTGCTCGTGCATCGCGCCATCGCGCCTGCTTTCCTGCGCCGACTCGCTCCTCTGCTGGAGGAAAAGCAGGTCGAACTCCGAGCCGATCCAGCGACGTTCGCGGAACTCTCCGCGCTCGGTTACCCCTCGCTCGAGCACGCGACGGAAGAGGATTGGTCGACGGAATTTCTCGACCTGATTCTCGCTCTGCGGCTGGTCGATTCGCCTGACGAGGCGATCGCGCACATCGATCGCTTCGGCTCCCACCACAGCGACTGCATCGTCACGCGCAATGACGCGACGGCCGGGCAATTCCTCGGCCAAGTCGATTCCGCGACGGTCTATTGGAACGCTTCCACGCGCTTCACCGACGGAAGCGAATTTGGTTTCGGAGCCGAGATCGGCATCAGCACCGACAAGTTGCACGCGCGCGGCCCGATGGGTCTGGAAGAGCTGACCACCTACAAGTACATCATTCGCGGCGAAGGCCAGGTGCGGCGCTAGGGAAAGCGCCGCCGCGAAGATCCGGGGAGCTTCGCAGAGACGCTCAGTCTTTCCGCGGCGGGAGAAAATCTGGATCGCGCTGTTCGGCGAACGGCATCTCTATCACCTGCTTTAGCTACACCTCCTGCGGGTCGAGAAACGCCGGCACGCCGAGCGTGATCGCGTCCTGCGGCTCGTCGATGCGCAGCGTCCGGTGCAACCCAATCCCAGATCGTCAGGCCGCTCGACCAGTTGGAATTGACCTCGTCCTCCATGATCGAGTGGTGAATGCCATGCAGGCGCGGCGTAACGAAAGCCGCACCAGCCACCCCTCCGTCGCGGGAGGGAGCTCGACATTGGAATGATGAAACATGATTTCGACGAGCAACGCCGTCTGCCAGATCGAGAGCGCAAACGGGCAAACTCCAATCGTCACAACTTGCAGCGCGCGCCACGCCACCGAGAGCATGAGCTCGCCAAAGTGAAAACGCAGGGTGGTCGAAGCATCCATGTCGAGTCGACGTGATGGGCCTGGTGAAACCGCCAGAGAAACGGAACCCGGTGGGTCAGGACATGCCAGAGGTAGAGCGTGTAATCGAGCAACGCGATGGCCAGCGGGATCTCGATCCAGGCCGGCAGGCCGGCTTGCTTCAGCAAACCGAGCCGGCGTCCTTCCACGAGACGGGTGAGCGGCCGGACCACCGGCTGCTTGGCCAACTGGACGCTGAGCGCGCCGGCCGTCGCCAACGCAAGATTGCGCACGTTGCGGACCAGCTTTGACTCCACCGCGCGACGCCGCAGCGGGCGACGATTTTCCAGACAGACTAGGGTGGCAAAAGTAGCCAGGACGAGAATTCCACCGAGCCAGCCGGGGGTTTCATATGATGGGAATCGGAAAAGGGTGTCCGGGTGACTGGCAAATTCGTGCGGCGATGGGAACTGCGGAAAAAAACGGGGATGGGACGGCGCCCGTCCCTCCAATACAATGCCCCTAGCCTAACGATCTGGCGGCTTCGATCACGTGCTGCGCGTCGATCCCGAGTTCCTTCATTACTTCGCTCCCCGGCGCGCTCATCCCGAAGCGGTGCAGGCCGACGATCTTTCCGTCGAGGCCGACGAACTGCGACCAGATTTCCGGGACGCCCGCTTCGATCGCGACCCGCTTCCGGCATTCGTCCGGCAAGACCTCCGCCCGGTAAGCTTCGGATTGCCGCGCAAAGCGCTCGAAGCAGGGCATCGAGACGACGCGGGTCCCCTCCCCCAGCTCCCGGGCTGCGGTCAGGGCGTGCTGCAATTCGCTCCCGCAGGAGAGCAAGATCAACTCGAGCGGGCCGCTCTCCTTCTTCGCGATGTAACCGCCGCGCAGGACACCTTCGCGCCGCAGCTGCACGTCGATCTCGTTCAGGATCGGCACGGCCTGCCTCGTTAGGGCGAGCAGGGTCGGTCCATCCGTCCGCTGCGCCGCGGCGACGAAAGCCCCGGCCGTCTCCTCCGGATCGGCGGGGCGTATCACATCGAGCTGCGGCATCACCCGCAGGCTCGCGACCGTCTCGACCGGCTCGTGGGTCGGGCCGTCCTCGCCGACCGCGATCGAGTCGTGGGTAAAGATATAAATGTTGGGCAGACGCGAGAGCGCTGCGAGCCGGATCGACGCCCGGCAGTAATCGGCGAAAACCAAAAAAGTCGCACCGGAAGCGCGAAAGATGCCGTGATAGCCGACGCCGTTCATGATCGCGCACATCCCGTGCTCGCGAATCCCGTAATGGATGTTGCGGCCGGCGCAGTTGGAGCGCGTGAAATCGCCGCCTTCCTTGATGTAATTCAGGGTCGAGCCGTGGAGGTCGGCGCTGCCGCTGATCAAGAACGGCATCGCCTGCGCCAGCGGCTGGAGCACTTCGCTCCCCGCCTTGCGCGTAGCCAGCTTCGCGTCGTTAGGGAATTTCGGAATATTCTCGAAGAGATCGGTTGGGACTTTTTTGTCGATCGCGTCGTCCAGCATCCGCGCCTTCTCCGCGTTCTTTGCGCGCCAATCCTGATACGATTTCTCCCAGCGATCGTATTCGGCGAGCAGCTTTTTTTTATGCTCGGCGAAATAGCCACGCACGTCCTCCGAGACAAAATAGGGTTCTTTCGGCAACCCGAGGCCCTGGCGCGCTTCTTCCGCGTATTTTGCCCCGCTCTCACCGTGCGCCTTGGAAGTTCCCGCCACTTCGGGGATGCCCTTTCCGATCAGGGTGTGCGCGATGATCATCTGCGGTTTCCCGTTGTCGCGCTCTCTTGCCACGTTGAGCGCGTCGAGAAAGGCCCGCATGTCCTGGCCATCGATCTCCTGCACGTCGAAGCCATAGGCGCGGAAGCGCATTCCGGTATCTTCGCTCTGAGTTTCCTTGGCCATCGCGTCGAGCGTGACGGCGTTGGAGTCGTAGATCAGGATCAAATTATCGAGCCCGAAATGGCCCGCGAAAGCGCTCGCCTCGGCCGAGACGCCTTCCTGCAAACAGCCGTCGCCGGCGAGGCAGA
>JBDTOL010000041.1:0-17829 GCA_039933235.1 Spartobacteria bacterium
TGGTCGAGGCTTACAATCTGGACTAGGAAATCTGCCGGACGAGAACGATGACTAACTGGCCGATTCGGATCGGCGATTGAAGTGAGCGCTCGATTTAACTCGAGCGTTTCCTTATAAGAGGGTCGGAGCCCGGATAACCGACCATGTCTGACCACGACGAACTCGAAAACGTCGCCGCGGCAATTGCCGGGTTGGAAGCGCAACGCGCGTTGCTCGGAAACGCGGTCGTCGATTCCGCGATCCGCGCCTTGCGCCAACAGGCGGCCCAAAAGGAAGCAGCGGAGATCGCGAGCGGCGACGAGCGCAAACTGGTCACGATCCTGTTTTCTGATATTTCCGGCTTCACTGCGCTGGCGGAAAAGGAGGACCCGGAGAAAGTCCGCGAGTTGATCAACGCCTGTTTCGACCGGCTCGTTCCAATCGTGCAAAAATATGGCGGCACGGTCGACAAATTCATCGGCGACGAAATCATGGCGCTTTTCGGCGCACCGATTGCGCATGAGGATGATGCGGAACGGGCGCTGCGGGCCGCTTTGGAAATGATGGCGGCGCTGGCCGAGTTCAATCGCGCACAAGGCACCTCGCTCGGATTGCACTTTGGGATTAATACCGGGCGTGTGGTGGCGGGAGAAATTGGTGGACAAAGCCGGCGCGATTATTCCGTCATGGGAGACGCCGTGAATCTCGCCGCCCGTCTCGAAGACGCATCTTCGAACGGCGAGATTTTTATCGGGCCCACGACTTATCGCCTAACGAGTCCGCTGTTTGAGTTCGAAGCGGTCGCTTCCTTGCGCCTGAAGGGCAAAGAAGAGCCGATCGAGGTGCAGCGCCTTCTCGGCGCGAAAACGATGCCGAAGTCGACCCGCGGAATCGAAGGACTTCGCGCTTCGCTCGTCGGACGCGACCGCGAAATGACGATCCTGCGCGAGGCGGTGGCGGCCTTGAGCCGGGGCGAAGGAAAAACGCTCGCCATCGTCGGCGAGGCCGGCCTGGGCAAAAGCCGTTTGCTCGCGGAGACGCGGGCTTCCCTGCCGCCCGCCATGCGCTGGGCGGAAGGGCGAGCGCTCTCCTACACCAGCGGGATGAGCTATTGGCTGGCGCGCGGCCTCCTCCTCAACCTGGTCGGAATTCCGCCCGGTTGCTCGCCTTCCGAGGCCGCGGATGTCCTGCGGCGCAGCGTCGGTGAAATGGAGGAGCTGTTCCCCTATCTCGCGCGCCTGCTCGAGTTGCCGATGAGCGAGACGGAGGAGGATCGCGTCCGCTTTCTTTCCGGTGAAGCGTTACGCGCGCGGATCCAAGAGGCGATGCTTGATTACGTGCGCGCGCAAGCGAGTCGTCAGCCGCTGATTTTGGTCTGGGAAGATTTGCATTGGTGCGATCCTTCCTCCGCCGAGATCTGGCAGGCGTTACGACCGCTGACCCGCGAACTTCCGCTTCTCTTATTATCCGCCGCCCGGCTGGAAGAGGGCAACGACAGGCAGGAGGTCGATGTAATCCAGATCCGGCTCTCGCCGCTGGCGCGCGAAGAAAGTAGCTCGCTCATTCAAGAGCTTCTGCAGATTGAAAGTCTGCCCGATCACACCCGCGAGCTGCTCCTGAATCGAGCGGAAGGAAATCCTTTCTTTCTCGAGGAATTGTTGCGGACCTTGATCGATGCCGGCGTGGTCGTGATGGAGGGCAACCGCGCGATTGCGGCCAGCGATATCTTATCGTTCGAGATCCCGGAGACCGTCCAGGGAGTGCTGGCGTCGCGCATCGATCGGCTCGCCACCTCGCAAAAGCAGGTCTTGCAGCGCGCGTCCGTCATCGGTCGCGTCTTCCAGGAGCGCGTGCTGGCGCAGCTCTACGAGGAGCGCAAAAGAACCCGCGTTCCCCCCCTCCTCGCGCAGTTGCAGGAACGCCGTTTCCTTCAATCGCATTCGGGAGATGAAGCAGACGCGGTCGCAGCGCATGAATATGCGTTCCAGCACGCAATCACGCACGAGGTTGCCTACGGCTCGATGCTTCACGCGCGCCGGAGGGAAGTCCATCAGCTTGTCGCAGAAGCGATCGAGCAGCTTTTCCCGGAGCGGCGCGACGAACTGGCTGCCACCCTCGGTTATCATTTCGACAAGGCCGAAAGCAGCGAACGCGCGGCCTTTTATCTTGGGCGCGCCGGCGATGCGGCCCGGGCAAATTTCGCGAATACCGAGGCGATCGCCTTCTACCTTACCGCGCTGCGGCACGCTGAACGTTGTCTTCTCGAAGAAGCGAATGGAGCAAATTATTTCCAGCATTTTGTGCATTTGAACGAAGGGCTGGGCGAAGTCCTGACCCTTCACGGCGAACAGGAGGAAGCGTGTGCCGCTTTCGCCCGCGCCCTTGAGCGCTGTCGCCACGATGCGATCACTCGCTCACGCCTTTATCGGAAGATCGGTTTTTCCCACAGCCTGCGCCGGCGTTTTGCGGAAACAGCGCGCGCTTTCGAGACCGCCGATAGGGAGTTGGGCCAAGAGAAGGCGCAGTGCGCGCCCTGGTGGGAGGAAAAAGTTCAGATCCAACTCGAACGGATGCACCTCTTTTACTGGGAGGGAATGGCGGCTGAGCTGCGCCAGCTCGCGGCTCGTTGGCGGGAGGTGGTGGAAAGGCGCGGGACCCCGCTGCAGCGCGGCAAGTTCTTCAGCATGCTCGCGCTCCTCGACCTGACCGGCTCCAGGTATCGCCCCAGCGCAGAAGGAGTGAAATTCGCCGCGCTCTCCGTGTCCGAGAGTTTCGGTTCAACCAATCTTTCCGAGACCGCACAGTTCCGTTTTGTTCTTGGCTTCCTTCACCTTTGGCATGGTGATTCTGAAGCAGCGACGGAGCAGATGGAGGAAGGTCTCAAACTGGCCGAACGCGCCGGCGATCTCATCGTCCAAGCACGCTGCCTTACCTACCTCGTCTTGTCCCGGCGCAGACTCGGGCAGGTCACGCAGACACAGACAGCAGCGGAGCGATCGCTCAAACTCGCCGAAAAATTGCAGATGCCGGAATATATCGCCATGACCAAAGCCAATCTGGCTTGGGTAGCATGGAAAGAAGAACGAGATACGGAATGTGAGGCGCTGGCGCAGGAGGCTTTAAACGTCTGGCACGGCATGGAAGATCCCTACAGCTTCGATTGGATGGCACTCTGGCCGCTCATCGCGCTGGCGCTGAAACACGATGATCTCGCGCAGGCAACGACTCACGTCCGTGCGTTGCTGGATGAAAATCAACATCCCATGGCCGATGAAGTGACGGCGGCATGCCGCGCTGCCCTGGATGAGTCCGTCGCAGGCGACACGACGATCAGCTCCGACCGTCTGCATAACGCCCTGCAAAAGGCGCGCGCTTTTCATTATTTCTGAAATCTCGGCGCGGAGTTCCTAACACCCCGCCGGTTATCCCTAACGACCACGCCGAGATCCCGACTAGGCCTCAGTCGACAACCTGAAGACCTTGCAGCAGGCCTGCCAGCTCCTCTTGGTCGGCCGCGTAATAGGCTTCCCATTTCGCGCGTTCTTCCGCCGAGAGCGGCTCGTACTTCTGCGCCTTGCTGTTGAGGTGGTGATAAAGATCCTGGAGCGACTTGGCGACCTTGGGCGACTTAAGGACCAGGCCCACCCCCGGGAGCGCGGAGACGCCTCTATAGAGACTTTGCGCACCGGATCGCAAAAGCGGGAACCGCGGGGCGCGCGCGGCGTTCTGGCCCTTTTGGAGCTGAGGCGTAAAGTTTGGATCCACGTTGAGGAACTCGTAAACGGCACGGCGGACTTCATCGGGCGCGCGGCGAATGGCTTCAAACTGCACAACGAGAAAATTCACCGCCGGGAAACGCTTGAGATAACGACGGAGGTGCCGGGCGAAGCATCCGATGTCGCGCAGGAAGGGATCTTGCATCATTCCTTCAAAAGTCTCCGGCATCTTGGCCAGGACAGCATTACGACCATACCAATACCAGGAGTAAATCATCTCCACCGGCGGTCGCAGACAGACTAGGAGCTTGATGTCCGGGCGGTACGCCTTAATGCGATCGGCCGCATCGTCGAGGTAAAGGTAGGAAGGGCAAAACTCTCCACGACTAACGATGGGCGCAAGCGCCGGCGGAAATTGCTCGTGGTACCAGGACTCACCCCGCGCATAGCAGTTCAACTCGCTGTGGGCCAGCCGGCGCATGATGGTATCGGCGAAATAATAAACCTCCTTATCCGGAGCAAAACCGATTTGCGGGTGGGCATCGAGTTGCGCGGAAAGCCAGGTCGTCCCGCACTTGGGCGCGCCGATGCCGATGAAATCGATCTTGGATGTTTGGGTCACCATGGACACGCTGCTTTAAGAACTATACTCCGCCGGGACGACTCTACCTTTCAAACTCTCTTGCTTTCACTCCCGGTCCCGGACTTCACCTCGGGGGCGGTTGGTTCGCCGGAGTGCAGGCTGCGCTCGGGCGGCAGAAGATCGCTAAAGGTCGTCCCGTAGATCTCCCAGACGGTGAGAAATAATCCGCAAACGAGCGGTCCGACGATGAACCCGATCGGGCCGAAAAGAAAAAGTCCGCCTAACGTTCCGATGAGAATGAGCAGGTCGGGCATCTTTGCATCTTTCCCGACCAGCCGGGGACGGAGCACGTTGTCGATCGTGCCGACGACCGCCACGCACCAGGCGAGGAGGAGAGTTGCGGTCAGCGTCTGCCCGGTAATGAAGAGATAAATCACGGCCGGCACCCAGACGAGAGCGGCGCCGATCCCCGGGATGACCGATAAGACCGCCATGATCGTTCCCCAAAAAGCTGCGCCATCGAGCCTCGCCACCCAAAATCCGATTCCGGCCAGCGCCCCTTGAATCATCCCGATCACGAGGGTGCCTTTAATCGTGGCCCGCGTCACGGAAGTCAACCTTTCCAGCACGCGCAACTCGTCATCGTGGGTCAGCGGGGTGTAGTAGAAAATCCTCTGCAGGATGGCGCCGCCATCACGCAGGAAGAAAAACATCGCGTAGAGCATGACGAAAAGATTGAGCAAAAAAGTGGCAGTCCCGGCGGTCAACTGGGTGGCGCCGCCGACAAGAAACGCGCCGGCGGCTTTGGCCAGTCGGGCCGCGCCGTCGGTGATCTGTTCCTGTTGCGGCACGTAATCGGCCAGCGACGGGAAACGTTGCACGAGCCAATCATGCGCATTGAAAGCGGTGGCCGAGCCGAGATGCTCCTTCACCCACGGGATGGCATCGTTACTGATGTTGAACGCTTGTTGCACCACCACCCCGATGAAGGCGCTGAGCGGACCAGCCACCAGAACGAAGAGAAGCAAGAGGGTGAGCACGGCGGCGAGCGACTTCCGGCCGCGCAGCAGATCCGTGACCCAGCGATAGAGCGGCCGTGATAAACCAGCCAGCAGCGCACCGAGCAGCAGTGGCTTGAGAAACGGCCATGTCACCGCGACAAACAAGAGCGAAACGGCCAGGACCAGGAGCAGAACAAACGCCGTTCGGAAACTGGTGCGCCCCACGTTTGCTTCGTCCATGGCAAGAGTATGAGCCCCTGATGAGCGGGCTTTCAACAAATCCCTGATTCGGATCCGATCTATTCCTTCGGCCGTTTCCCCGTGAGACCAATTATTATGCTGCTTCCTGCAGCTCTGCGGCTAGCTTGCGCGCGTGTCCAGCAACGTGGTCCAGCGCAACAATGTTCAGGTGTTCGGCTCAGGCGAACAGCCCATGCTCTTCGCGCATGGCTTCGGCTGCGACCAAAACATGTGGCGCTTTGTCGCGCCGACTTTCGCCGATCGCTACAAGATTGTGCTCTTCGATTACGTCGGCTCGGGCAAATCGGATCTCTCGGCGTATGACGCGAACCGCTACGGGTCGCTCGACGGCTACGCCCAGGACGTGCTCGATATTTGCGAGGCGCTCGCGCTGCGCGATGTGATTTTTGTCGGGCATTCCGTCAGCAGCGTGATCGGCGTGCTGGCCGCCAATCGTGCGCCGGACCTCTTCGCTGAGCTCGTGCTGATCGGGCCGTCGGCTTCCTACATCAACGACCCGCCGAATTACATCGGCGGGTTCGATCGTGCCGACATCGAGGGTTTGCTCGAGATGATGGATAAAAATTACCTCGGCTGGGCCAGCTTCCTCGCGCCTTCGGTGATGAAGAATCCGGACCACCCTGAGCTGAGCACCGAGCTCGAACAAAGCTTTTGCTCGACCGACCCGAAAATCGCGCGCCGTTTTGCCCAGGTGACCTTTCTCTCCGATAACCGGAGCGATTTTTCGAAACTGACGGTCCCGACGCTGGTCATGCAATGCAGTGACGACACGATCGCGCCTCTCTCGGCCGGTGAATTTCTGGCGCGCGAAGTGCCGCACAATACCTTCCGGCTGCTGCAGGCCACAGGCCATTGCCCGCACATGAGCGCGCCGGCCGAAACGATCGAAGTGATCGAGGAATATCTGGCGATCCCCCGCGCCGCCTAGCTGGCAGCCTGCTGTGGGATCGATTGACCAACAGTTGGAGACCGCGCCCTGCGGTTACCTGACCTTTTCCGATGATGGAACGATACGCGCCGTCAACACGACGCTCGCGGCCATGCTCGGCTACGCGCCGGAGGAACTGTGCGGGCAGCGCTTCGAGTCGCTCCTCGGGGCAGGCGGCCGCATTTTCTATCACACGCATTTTTTTCCGATCCTGAAACTGCACGGCGCGGCGGAGGAGGTTTATCTCGCGCTACGCACCCGCACCGGGACGGAGATTCCCGTCCTGACCAACGGCCTGCGCCGCGAGCGTGGGGGCGAGATGGTTAGCGAGTGCATTTTTGTCCGGATGTTGCAGCGCTCGAAATACGAGGACGAGCTGCTGCACGCGAAACGAACCGCGGAGGCGGCGAACGACGCCAAGGCGAAGTTCCTGTCTATGATGTCGCATGAGTTGCGCACGCCGCTCCAGGCCATCTCCGGCTACTGCGATCTGCTCCTCCAGGAAGCGAGCGGACCGATCACCTCGGAGCAGCAATCCGATTTGCATGCGATGAAAGGCGCGAGCGGCGAACTCGTCCGCCTGCTCAATGACATTCTCGATTTCGCCCGCCTCGAATCCGCCACCGCGAGCATCCAGATCGAAATTGTGCGAGTTGAATCGGCCTTGCGACGTGCGGAGGCGCTGGTCGCGCCGAAACTGACCGAAGCGAATCTGCGTTACTCCCGTGAAGGGTGCGCCGCGCCGTTGTATCTGCGCGCGAACCCTGATCGTCTGCAGCAGGTGCTGCTTAATCTTCTCACGAACGCGATCAAGTTCACTCCACTCGATGGCACCATCACGCTCCAGTGCAGCGCCGATGATTCCTGCACCCGCCTCGCCGTGCGCGATAGCGGCTGCGGCATTCCGGCGCAAGATCTCGAGCGGATTTTTGAGGCTTTCGTCCAGGTCGATCGCCATCGCATCGACGCGCGGCAACGTGGCGTCGGTCTCGGTCTCGCCATCAGCCGCGAGCTGATCCGCGCGATGCACGGCGAGCTTGCGGTCGCGAGCGAGGTGGGCGTCGGCTCGATCTTCACCATTTCCCTGCCGACGGCCGCAGCGCCGGTCGAGAATGCCGGCGCCCTTCGTTAGGCTGAGACGAGTCGTCGCCAATGGAGCCGCAGCCCGGTATCGGCTGACGTGGCGAGACGAATGGCGAAGGGCGGCGGCATCGAGCGGTTGATTCCTTCCTTCAGGGGCCAAGCGCGGCGCGCAGGTGCGGCGCGAGGCGTTTCGTGAATGCAACGGAATCGCCGGCGGAGAGGTGCGACCACTCCGGGCAATCAAACGAAGCCAGCTCCGGGTAGTCTTCGAAATGGATGCCCGGCACCGTCGTTTCCTGCAGCAGACGATCCCAGAATGCACCGCGTGGAGTCAGTTGATTCTCGAGCGCCTTCAATTCTCCGTTCACGGGCAAGCGGAGGAAGACCACCTTTGCGCCGCGCGCGCGGAGTTTGTCGATGTCGGATTTGATGTCGTGGAACCGATCTTCAACCGCGCGACGCATGGAATTCATAAAAGCATCGTGCGGGATGAAAGTTGGCGGCGGTGGCGGACTGAAGAGCGGAATCCAGCCGGTCTTCACCCGTGTTTGCAACGGCCCCGGTTGCGCGCAGCGCTCGATCATACGGGCGCGCCGCTCGCGATCGAGGCTCGCGAAATAGGGCGGAAATTTTGGCGGCACCAGCGCGTTTGGTCGATTCGGTATGGGCAGGTCGTCCAGCAACTCGCCGAGGGTGAGGTCATCCTGTTTCAAAAACGCGACGTGTTCTTCCAGCGGCATCGAGAGCAGTAGACTGAAGCGACGTGAATACGTTTGGTCGTGGTAACGCCGGAGCGCGCCTTGCGCGACCCCATAGGGCGGGGCCTGCGGGGGCGCGAAGAAGAGGCGCGGCACAATGCTGCAAAGGATCGTCCCGTGGAACCGCGCGTCTTTCGCGAAATCGTGCAGGACCGGATACGCGCAGCTGCCCGGCTGGGCGAGCTGGAGCGGTCGTTTGCCGAGCCCGTGCTCGAGTTCATCGAGATCGAGGTCAAAAATAGCCCGCGAATCGCCGATGACCACGATCGACTCGGGCTCCACCTGCCGCCGGACTTTGGCCCAGAGATCTTCGCTGTCGTTCAGAGTGGGCGAGTAGCCTAACGAGCGACAATGAATTTCCCAGGCCGCGGTCGCGATCGCGAGCAGCATAACAACGCTGACCATGATCCCGCGCCAAGGCCGCGCCGGAATTACACGCTCAAAATTGGAAGTAGATGAAGGCATTGCTATTTCCCTGGGTAAGCAGGATGGCGCCGGCCATGAAGGTCCAGATTCCGGTCAGGGCCCAGGCCGGCAGGCGGTTGACCGCGGCCTCAATCGTCGTGTCGCGGAGCGACCAGTGGACCGCAAACATGCCGAGACTAACGATCCCGATCTGCCAAAGCTCGCGGGTGCTGAGGAGCGCGTCGCCGGTTGGATGACCGCCAAACATTCCCGTCAAAACCCGCCAGGCGACAGTGAAATCCGAGGCCCGGAAGAAAACCCAGGCGACACAGACCGCGAAATAAGTCCCGAGACCGAGGAGCAGCTTGACCGGTAAATTATCGGTCCAGCTAACTTCGCCTAACGAAACTTTGGCGAGGCGCTCGAGCGCGAGGTAGGCGCCGTGCAACAGCCCCCAGACGACAAAGGTCCAGGCCGCGCCGTGCCAGAGGCCGCCGATGAACATCACGATCATGAGATTGATCATGGCGCGCGCCGCGCCGGCGCGATTGCCGCCGATCGGGATGTATAGGTAGTCGCGCAGGAAAGTGGAGAGGGAGATGTGCCAGCGACGCCAAAAATCCGAGAAACCAATCGCGGCGTAGGGGAAACGGAAGTTGTCTTTCAGATGGAAGCCGAGACAGAGCGCCGCGCCGATCGCGCAGATGGAATAGCCGGCGAAATCGAAAAAAATCTGCCCCGCAAAAGCTATCACGCCCGCCCAGGAATCGAGCGCGATGAGCGGACCTGGATAACCGAAGACGGTGTCGGCTGAGCCAGCGAGGAGCGTATCGGCGAGCACAACCTTTTCGAAAAGCCCTAACGTCATCAGGAGCAGCCCCCAAAAGAAACGGCCTTCTTTCGGCTCGGGCGGCGCTTCCAGTTGCGGCAGGAAATCGCCCGCGCGCACAATCGGGCCCGCCACCAACTGCGGGAAGAACGAAACCGCCAGCACGAAATCGCGCAGCGAGCGCGTCGGCTTCAACACACCGCGATAAATGTCGAGCGTGTAGGAGAGCGAATGGAAGGTGTAAAACGAAATGCCGATCGGCAGAAAGAGATCGAGATGCGGTGGCTGGTAGGCGATGCCGGCGCGAGCCAGCGTCCATTGGAAGTTTTCGAGCAGGAAATTTCCGTATTTGAAAAAGCCCAGCATGCTCAGGTTCACCGCCACGCTAAGGACGAGCCAGATCTTGCGCGCCTCCGGGCGCTCTGCTTTCCCCATGATCCGCCCGAGATAAAAATCCATCGCCGTTGTGCCGAAGAGAAGGAGCGCGAAGGGCGGATTCCAGGCGCCGTAGAAAACGTAGCTCGCGACCACGAGCAGATTCTTGCGCGCCGGCCAGGAGCGCATCATCCAGTAGGCGCTCACCACGACGACGAAGAAGACAACGAACGTGAGGGAGTTGAACAGCACGCTCAGGCATTTAGCGAAGCGGTCCCTTCAATCTCAAGAAGAATCGACGGTTTGGTTTGCCAAAGAAGGCTCAATCCGAGATCAAGGCACAACCTTCGCCATGTCTTTCCTCGTCGAGCCACTTTACGTCGCGGCGGTTCTGTGCCTGCTGATCGCTTTCGCGGAATGGCTCTCGCGCCAGAAGTTTTTCAGCTTCCTCGGGTCGGCCCTGATCGTGATCCTGGCCGCCGCCGTGCTGGCGAACCTGCGCGTGCTGCCCTCCTCTTCCAACGCGCCCGCGCTCTACGACGGCATCTTCACCTACATCGCGCCGCTCGCGATCTTCTTTCTTCTGCTCGACGTGAAGTTGAAGGATCTGCGCAAGGCCGGGCTGCCGATGCTGGTTCTCTTCGGCATCGGCGCAGCCGGGACGATGGCGGGCGCGCTACTAGGATACTACCTGCTGGCGCCGCAGCATCACGGGGTGGGAAAAGCCTACGCGGTCGCCGGCATGTTTACCGGCACCTACACCGGCGGCAGCGTGAATCTCAACGCCGTCGCGCTGCAGTATGGGATGACGAAAAGCGGTTCCTTGTTCGCCGCGATCAACGCCGCGGACAACATCATCACCACGATCTGGATCGTCGCCACCCTCCTGCTCCCTCGGCTTTTGCAACGCCTCTGGCCGCGCGGGGCGACGGCTTCGGCAAGAAGCGGCGAGGTCGCGGTCGCCCCCGAACTCGACATCGAGGAAGCAGTGCGCGTGACCGACCTCGCCCTGCTCCTCGCGCTCGGTCTCGGCAGCTTGTTCTTGTCGCAGGCGCTCAGCCAATATTTGCCCGCGGTCCCCTACATCCTGACCCTAACGACGATCGCGCTCGTGCTCGCGCAGCTCCGGGTCGTGCAAAAACTGCGCGGCGCGAAATTGCTCGGCTATTTCACCGTGCTGCTCTTTCTCGCCGTGGTCGGCGCCTATTGCGATCTGGCCGCCCTGATCGCGAACGGCGCCGTTGCCGGAATCCTGCTCGCCTGGGTCACGATCATCGTCGGCGTGCACGCTCTCATCATTTTCCTGCTCGGCGCTCTTTTCCGGCAGGATTGGGCGATGATCGCAGTTGCTTCGAATGCCAACGTCGGCGGCGCTACCTCGGCCGGGGTGCTCGCGACGGCGATCGGGCGCGGTGATTTGCGCCTGCCCGGCATTCTCGCCGGTTCGTTAGGCAACGCTCTTGGGACCTACGCCGGATTTTTGGTCGCCGAACTGCTGAAATGAGCCACCGGCGTGGCAGCGCCTTTCAAGGAGCACCGGCGGCCCGCAGTCGCGTCGAAGATAGCGACGCGGACGGACGCTAGAACCGCAGCCACTAGAGTCACTACCAGCCGCGCATAAGAACCGGTTCCTTAGGCAATGCCATCGGGACCTACGCGGGATTTTTGGTCGCGCGTCATTTGCAATAGATGCTGACAGCCCTCGTCCCCCGGTCGAAGCCCGCCCGCCTAACGAAACAGGGCGGCCTGCCGGAGTGCGCTGGCTTCTTCGGCGACCCCTCGCAACGCATCCAGCAGATCGGGGGTGACAACCGATATCGCAGAGGGACGACTCTGCGCCCGCGTGGCTTCCTCGTGGTCGCCCAGTCCGGAATCCTTCAGCTCGCGCAGCCTTTTCTGGATCAACTCGCGAATCGAGTTGGCATTGTCGACCCCGCGGAAAAAGGCGGTGTGCAGACTTTCGGATTTTCCCTTGTGCTCCTTGCGCGAGGGGCTCGCGCCTCCGGCCGTATCGACCCGCAGATCAGCGATCCCGAGCAGGCGCTGGATCGGGCCCTGCGAGATCGAGATGTTCTGGATGTTGGCGAAGGTGATCGTCATTTCGCGCACATTCAGAATCCCCTCGCGCAGGCGCAGGCTGCGATCGGTCACGAGATACCAGCGTTTCTCGAAATCCAGCCTAACGAGAAGGCCCGAGAGGAGCCGGCCAACCAGGAAAAACAGGATAATAAGCTGCGGCAGCCCAAGGATGAGCGCGGCGGGCAGGTTCTTCTCGTGCAGGTGGGTCCCGAAAACCGCGATGAGCGGCCCGAGTTCCATCATCACCAAAACAACGAGTAGGACGGCCGTCTTTAGCCCCCAGAGCGCGAGCAAATATCTGTAATAATTGGGGGCGGCGCGAAAACGCTGCGTGCGCGCCTCGTCGCCCGGCGGCGGTTCCGGGTCGCCCGGGATGCGCAGGACTCGCTCGCACCATTCCCGAAAACTCCTAAACATGATCGGCGGGCGGACGTTTGCCTAACGCCTCCCTGGTCTGGCGCAGCTCGTCGCGAATCGTCAGGAGGAGTGAAATCATTTCCGCATTGGGATCGCCGTTCGCCGCCGGCACGTAGGCCGGACGTTTTGTTGTGGCCGCGTGATACCCGCGCATCCGGGTGTAGAGAAAGTCGCGAATCGCTTCAAATTCCTTGAACCCTTCGATGGTCAATTCGGCGTCGGACGAGCCGGACGCGGTCTGGATCTGGATATCCGCCAGGCCAAGCCAGCGCTGGATCACACCCGAATGCAGATGGATATCCTGGATGCGCGCGTAGGTGAGATTGACCTCGCGCCGAAAGAGAATCCCAACCCGCATATGGATCCCCTCCTCATCAAAAGTGTAGCGCAGGGTGTGATAGCGGAAATAGAGATAGGGCAGGAGGAAAATCAGACCCGGCCCGGTGAGCATCGCGCGGATGATATAGAGCTTCCAGAGGGCCGGGTCAGGCGCACTGAGCGTGAAGATCTTTTGGGATTCAGAGGGCGCCGCAGGCATGGTTCGCAATTCTACCTCCGGACCGAGCCAAATGTCGAATGCCCCGGCGTGATCGCCGCCTTTTGGTCTTCAGCGAGAAATGCTTTCAAGGTTGGGCGCAAAGGAGTTGGGTGTTGACGTGAACGGTGAAATCAGCGAGTTCACGCCCAAACTATGACACTCTTGACCCGACTCCATCGCAACCTGGGAACCGGCGCAATCCTCTGCCTATTCGCTGCCTGCCAGAGCACTCCCAACGCTCCTGCCGACCGTTTCAACCTGGCCGATCTCAACCACGATCAATGCCTGAGTCAGGACGAAATCAGCGACATGCTCGTGACGGAGGTTTTTACCGCTCGCAACACCACTCATGACGGGAAGCTAACCGCGTCACAATGGAATGTACCGGGCGACGAAGCGGGGAACAGAATGTTCCGAGGTGCCGATACAAACCACGATGGCGTGGTCACCCTGGAAGAGGCGAAGGCTTACGGAAGGAAAATCGGAGTCGGGAAGAAGTTCTTCCAGGAAGCCGACGCAAACGGAGATGGCTGTGTCGATCGTGCAGAAGCTCGTGCCTACTATGCCTCGAAAGAGGGCCCGGTGCGGTAGCGCTCCCTTCCGTTCGCCTGCTTGATTCTCAGCGCAGACAGAACCCTTCGTTGAGGCAACATCCGTTCGTCCAGTTTGAGCGGTTCGCCTAACGAATCGCCCAGAGACACCGCCGCCCGCCGCGAGGCCAGGCTGGATTCACATTTGCCTCCACCCTTATCTCACGCGATGGCATAGCATGAATTTAACTGCTCGCCTCGTCTGCTGCCTCACAGCGCTCGCACTTCCATTCTCGGCCTCCCGCGCCGCCGAAAACGATTTTCCCGAGCTTAAAACCCAGGTCACAAAACAGCACGACCAGTCCATCAAGCGCCTGCAGGATTGGATCAAACAGGTTTCGATTGCGGCCGAGGATCGTGGTTATCCCGAAGGCGCCGATTACATGATCCAGCTGCTCAAGGACGCCGGCTTTCAAAAGGCCGAAAAAGTCGAGACCGACGGAAAGCCGGGCGTTTTCGCCACGCTCGACGCCGGCGCGCCGAAAACAGTCGGCCTTTATTTCATGTATGACGTGAAACAATTTGATCCCAAAGAATGGTCTTCCCCTCCGACCGACGCCGCGATTGTTGAAAAGCCGGGCGTGGGCAAAATCATGATCGGCCGCGGTGCGGTAAACCAGAAAGGCCCGGAAGCGACTTTCCTCGCCGCCCTCCATGCCTTCAAGGCCGCCGGCAAAAAAGTGCCGGTGAATTTTGTCCTCGTCGCGGAAGGCGAAGAAGAGATCGGCTCGCCACACTTCGGCCAGGTCGTGCACAAGCCGGAAGTCGAAGCGGCCTTGAAGAAATGCGACGGCATCTTCATGCCCTTCGCCAGCCAGGACCTGAGCGGGATGGTCACGATATCGTTAGGCGCGAAAGGCGTCATCGAAGTGGAACTGACGTCGAACGGCGAGAAATGGGGCCGGGGTCCGCTTAAGGATATCCATTCCTCGAACAAAGCGCGGGTCGATAGCCCGGTCTGGCACCTGGTCAAAGCCCTCGGCACGCTGGTGAATGAAGACGGGAGCGAACCGGCAATCGAAGGCCTGACGAAAGACGTGCGGCCGCTCAACGCTGAGGAAAAAGCGATGATCGACACCGCGGCGAAGCGGTTGAATGAAGAGGACGCGAAGAAAATCATGGGTGTGAAGAAGTGGGTCAAAGACGTGAGCTGGAGCGAAGCGCTGCAGCGCATGTCCGACACCCCGACGGTCAACATCGAGGGCATCATCGGCGGTTACACCGGCCCCGGCGGCAAGACGATCCTGCCGCATCAGGCGATCGCGAAACTTGATCTGCGTCTCGTCCCTAACCAAACCGCGAAAGGCGCGCTCGAGGCCTTGAAGGCGCACCTGGCCAAGCATGGCTACGGCGATATCGACGTGAATATGACCGGCGGCTACGACCCGACCACCACGCCAGCCGATTCGCCTATCATTCAGGCCGAGGAAGCGGTTTACAAAGCCCACGGGATCGATCCGGTGAAGATGCCGCGGCTCGGCGGCTCCTGGCCCGGTTATGTTTTCACTAATCCGCCACTCAGCCTCGGTGCCGGCCATTTCGGCCTCGGCCACGGCAGCGGGGCGCATGCGCCGGATGAGTATTACCTGATCGAGTCGGCCAACCCGAAAGTGGCGGGTTTTGACGACGCGGTCATGTCGTATGTCGAGTATCTCTATCAGCTAGCAAAATGATTCGGCTACTTCCTCGGAAGATTGAGGCTGGTTGCTTTAGAAAGCGACCTTGATTTAAGACACCTCAATCCACACCGAGGGGCACTTCCGGGATCGGGACTGCGGTTTGCTTGAGCGTAAAGGTCACCTTGTCCAATTCTCCAGTGAACGGAAAATGATCCCTGATCTTGTAGTTGGAGGAGACGGGCGTGCCATTGTCCACCCCCACGTCAAAGGATTCGCTGAGGGAGAATGCACTGGGGACAGTCTGACTGATTTCAGCTTCGGCGACTTTCTTGCCATTCACATACAGTTCCCCAGTTCCTTTGAAGTTGCCGGTTTTGATAAAGTTGAATTTGAGATCCACTTTGCCGGTCGGTAACTCGGGAGTAACGACCGCGTAACGCGCGGTGTTCAGGAAGTTATATTCGTAGTGCAGCTTTTTGTCGGCGATGAACAAGGTGTAGCCGCCATTGATACCGCCGCACGCCACGATCACTCCCTCTTCGTTACCTTTGAGATTGAGAGAGGTTTCGATGGTGTGAGAGGTGTTCTTGATCGGAGCGGAGACGGCTTCGGGGATGCGCTGGGCGCCCGGCCAGTAGTAGTTATAGACGCTCCGGTCGCCGAAGCTGCGTTTGAACTGCTTGGTCACCCGCGAGCCGATGTCGTCGTAGAGAGGATAGATGTTGTTTCTCCACGCCTCCTCATCCCAAAGCTTTTTCAGTTCCTCCAGCTTCTCGGGGTTTTTTGCCGCGAGATCCTCGCTTTCCGAGAAGTCCTTGCTCAGGTCATATAACTCCCAGACATCTTTATCGAAAGGAAAGGTGCCGCCAATTACCCAGGGCATGCGATTGCCGTGAATCGTGACGGCTTTCCATCCGTCCTTGTACATCGCGCGGTTGCCGAGCTGTTCGTAGATCTGCTGGGTGCGCACGGACGGCGCGGCGGCATTGTCGAAGGAATAGACCAGGCTTTTGCCGTCGAGAGACATCTGTTTGATGCCGTCAAACTCCTCCAGGAAGGGTGTGCCCGTGGCTTCCAGCGCGGTCGGGATGAGATCGGTGATGTAACAGTATTGGGACCGGATTTCCCCGGCGGCCTTGATCCCCTTGGGCCAACTGATGATCAACGGGTCGGAGATTCCGCCTTCATGCACGATCTGCTTGAAATACTTGAACGGCGTGTTGCCGGCCAGGGCCCAGCCCGCGTGATAGTGCGGATAGGTATCGGGACCACCCCACTGCTCGTAATGCTTCATGTTCTCCTCCAGCGAGGTTTGCATGGAGTTGATCACGCGTGATTCGTTGAAGGTTCCGTTCAGTCCGCCTTCGCCGCTCGCCCCGTTATCGGAGGTGAGGATGACGAGGGTGTTATCGAGTTGTCCGGTGCGCTTGAGCGTCGCGAGCATCCGGCCGATTTGGTCATCGGTCTGCGTGAGCATTCCGGCGAAGACCTCCATCTGCCGGGCGTAGAGCTTCTTCTCCTCGGCGTTGAGGCTATCCCAGGCGGGAATCTCCGGGATGCGAGGGCTCAGTTTCGTGCCCTCGGGCAGGAGCTTCATCTTCGTTTGTTGTTCGAAGATAATTTCACGCGCCTTGTCCCAACCCATGTCGAACTTCCCCTTATACATGTCGATGTATCTCTGCTCCACCTGATGGGGAGAGTGCATGGCGCTCGGTGCCCAGAACATGAAGAATGGCTTGTCGGGAGTGACCGAAGCATGGCTCGTGAGATAGGCGATCGACTTGTCGGCGAGGTCGGCAGTGAGGTGGTAATCGGGTTTGCCGACCCAATTTTCTGTCGGTCGGTGATCCGCCCAAAGCAGCGAGCGAAAGTCATCCGCGTCGGCGGCCATGAAACCGTAAAAATGATCGAAGCCCTCGCCACTCGCCCAATGGGTAAACGGGCCGCTCTGGGACACGTCCGTCAGCGGCGTGTGATCCCATTTTCCAAGCGCGTAGGTGGTGAATCCGGCGTGATGGAAATCGTTCACGATGGACTTGGCGCTTTCCGGCGTGACGCCGTTGTAGCCGGGGAAACCCATCGCCGTGAGCGCGTGCGAACCGAAACCGATCCGGTGGGGATTTCTCGCCGCCATCAACGAGGCGCGCGAAGGCGAGCAGAGCGCCGTGGTCTGGAAGTTATTGTAACGAAGACCACTCGCCGCGAGGGCGTCGATGTTCGGCGTTTGGCTCAGCCCGCCGTAACATCCGAGCTGCGAATAACCGACGTCATCGAGAAGGATGAGCAGCACGTTCGGCGTGCCCGGTTTCGCCTTCTTCGCCTCGGGATACCACTCCTGCGACTCGGCGTAAGTGCGCCCGATCTTTCCTTTGAACTCCTGGCCGTATTTCTGGAAGGAGTCGTCCGTCTGGGCTTTCGCCGACGAGACGAACGCCAACGCGAAAGCGGCAGCGCAGCGTGCGATAGCTAAGGATAGTTTGGATGGTTTCATGTGATTCTTCCCTTGGTTGGTCTCGACGGTGAAAGCGCGGGCCTTCCAGCAGAAGGCCCGCGCCATTTACGACCGAAACGACTTTGCCACCTGGCATGGCGGCGGTTATTGCTTGTCGCGCTCCTTCTTTTCGAGAGAGGCCTTCTCTTCTCCGGACACCTGTTTCGGGCCGAGCTT
>JBDTOL010000042.1:0-7189 GCA_039933235.1 Spartobacteria bacterium
AACAGATGCCGATCTCGTTCAGAGAGCGTTCCGAAACGGCGGCATCGACTTGCACATTCACCCCCAACTCCGACAACACATCCGCGCTCCCGGAAAGACTGGTGGCGGCGCGGCTGCCATGTTTCGCCACCGGCAATCCGGCGCCCGCGCAGACGAAAGCAGCCGCGGTCGAAACGTTGAAAGTCTTGGCGTAACTCGAGCCCGTCCCGGCCGTGTCGATGAAACACTCGTGGCGGCATCTGATGCGAACCGCACGGCTGCGCATCGCTTCCGCCATGCCGGTTAGCTCCTCCACCGTCTCGCCTTTCACGGCGAGCGCGACGAGCGCGGCGCCGATTTGGGCATCGGTTGCGCGCTCGTCCATCGCCGCGCCAAAGAGCAGGGCCGCGTCAGCGCGCGAGAGATCCTGGCCGCGCATCAACTGAATGAGCAAGGCGCGGACGGGCGACTCCGCGCCCGCTTCGTCACGGCGCGCGGGCGTGGGCAGGAGCCAGGAGGGCCGGCGCCGGGTTGCGTCTGCTGGAGTGCTCCGCGCTGCGATCATGTGACTAACGACCGGCTGGTCGCGAACTCGTCATGGGCCCGCGTCGCGGTGATCTCTTTCAAAATCTGGATCGCCTCCCAGAGTTCGGAAAAGGTGTTGTAAAGCGGCGAAGGCGCGAAACGGATGACGTCCGGTTTACGGAAATCGGGCACCACGCCCCTCGCCCGTAAGGCCATTGAGATGGATTGCGCCTCGGGGTGACGGAGCGAAATATGTCCGCCCCGGCGTGCTGCCTGACGCGGCGTGCCGATGCGGAAACCAAGGTCGGCCAGCTCCGCATCGGCGGCAGCGATGATGAATTCCGTCATCGCGACCGATTTGGCGCGGATGCTCTCGATTCCCGCTTCTTCGACCGAGAGGAGCGCGCCATCGATCGGCGCCATGCTCAAGACCGCGGGCGTGCCGATCTGCAAAGCAGACGCGCCCATGCCGGGAAAGAACTCGTCCGACATCTCGAACATGCTTTCCTTGTGCACGCTCCACCAGCCGGCGAGGCCGGCGTCGACTACGCCCGTCTCGTTGAAGTGGCGGCGATTCAGATAAAGTCCGGCGACCGACCCGGGGCCAGCGTTAAGCCATTTGTAATGCCCCCAGCCGGCGAAGTCCGCGCCCCAGTCATCGAGCGCGTGCGGCAGGATGCCGACGGAATGCGAGAGATCGAGCCCAATGATGACGTTGTTCTCGCGCGCCGCGCGACAGATTCTTTCCAGATCGAGCAGCTGACCGGTGGTGTAAACGACCGAGGGGAAAAGAGCCATCTGCAGTTCCGGATTCCCGAGCGCTTCCACAATCTTGTCCTCGTCGAGAAAGCGCGAGTCGCCCGCCGGCACGATCACGATGTGTTCGTCCGGATCGAGTCCGCGCAGGCGGAGATGGCTGCGCAACGCATAACGATCGGTCGGGAAACTATGCGGATCGATCAGCACCTTGGTGCGTTTCGCCTGCGGGCGATAAAGCGTGGCGAGAAGTTGATGCAGATTAATCGTCATCGAATTGGCGATCGCCACTTCGTCGCCGGCCGCGCCAATCAGTTTCGCGACCCGCTCGGCGAGCGCTTCCGCCATCGTGAACCAGGGCGAATCACCGTCGAGCCAGCCGGCGATGCCGCCGGTCTTCCACTGTTCGAGAACGCCGAGGAGAGTGCGCTCGGCGTCGCGCGAGAGCAGGCCAAGGGAGTTGCCGTCGAGGTAGATTCTGTCCTCGGGAGAGTAAAAGCGCGCCCGAAATTCGCCTAACGGATCGGAATCATCCAACTGCTGGGCGAGAGAAAATGATGATGTTTGTGAGTGCATAAAGAGTCTGAAAAGGTTGAAGGTTGGCGCCGGATCCAGGGCAGGCGCGGGCGACACGCGCTGGCTGACAGAGTAGTCCGCTTCCGTCGGGTCTACGGATGCGTCACGCTGGGGACGTTAGCGACGCCAATAGCTGGACCAGGAAGACGGCACGGGCGCGCGGAAAGGCGTCTGCTCGTCGGGAATGTGGCGGTCCATGCGACGCAATCTGAAGCGGACACCGGAAATGTCCAGCGTTGAATCCGCGTGGCGCTGCCGCTAAATAGTGCGGCCGGGCCCTGCATCCCAAGATGAAGATCGATCTCCACACCCACATCCTGCCGCGTGACTGGCCCGATCTCGACGCCAGGTATGGCTACTCGGGCTTCGTCCGGATGGAGCACCATCGCCCGTGTTGCGCGCGCATGATGCGAGGCGACCAGTTCTTTCGCGAAGTCGGCGACAACACCTGGGATCCAGCGCGTCGGATCGAGGAATGCGATCGCACCGGCGTATCGGTGCAGGTGCTCTCGACCGTGCCCGTTATGTTCAGTTATTGGGCCAAACCAGCCGACGGCCTCGATCTCTCCCGCCAGCTCAACGACCACATTGCCGAAGTCGTTAGGGCGCATCCCACTCGCTTCGCCGGCCTCGGCACGATCCCGATGCAAGACCCGGAAATGGCGGCCAGCGAGCTAAAACGTTGCGTGCAGGAACTCGGTCTGCGCGGAGTGCAGATCGGATCTCACGTCGACGCCAACGAACACTGCAACCAGGAGCATTGCCGCAATCTCGACGATCGCTCGCTCGACGTGGTCTGGAGCGCAGCCGAGGAGGCAGGCGCCGCGATTTTCGTCCATCCCTGGGACATGGTCGGAAAGAATCGGATGCCAAAGTATTGGCTGCCGTGGCTGGTCGGCATGCCCGCTGAAACTGCCCTCGCCATCTGCTCAATGATTTTCGGCGGCGTCTTCGAGCGCTATCCCGGGCTGCGCGTTGCCTTCGCGCACGGCGGCGGCGCCTTCCCCATTACGCTCGGGCGCATTGAGCACGGCTTTAATATGCGGCCCGACCTGGTGGCGATCGAGAACAAGATCAACCCGCGCAGCTATCTCGCGCGGATCGATGCAGAGGGAGCCTCGCAGCCGGCCCGCTTCTTCGTCGACTCGTTAGTCCACGACCCTGACGCACTGCGTTACCTCTGCCGGCTTTTCGGAACGCGGCGGGTCGCGCTCGGCAGCGATTATCCCTTTCCGTTAGGCGAAGCGCACCCCGGTGAATTGATCGATTCCATCACAGATTTTTCCCCGGAAGACAAGGCGCAGCTCCTCTCGGGCACCGCGCGGGAATTCCTCGCCCTGCCCTGATCCGGATGGAGTCGCCCAAACACATCCTCAGCACGTTCGATGAGGCGCTGACCATTCTGCGCAATGACGTTCTCACCATGTCGACGCTCACCACGCGCAGCCTCGATAACGCGTTGAACGGACTGGAGCGGCGGGACGACGAACTTTGCCTGCAAACCATTGCGGACGACGAGGAGATCAACCAGTTCGAGAAGCAGATCGACAAGGACGGGATCAAAGTGCTCCTCCGCTTTCAACCGGTCGCGTCCGATCTACGCCGGGTCGTGGCGGCAATGAAACTATCGCCCAACCTGGAGCGCATCGCCGATGAGTCGGTCGCCCTGGCCCGGCGGGCCCGTAAGCTGGCCCGGCATCCCAGGCTAGCCGAGGCGGACCTGATCCGGCCGATGGGAGAGTTCGTGCGCGAAATGGTGGCCGACAGCGTGCAATCGTACATTCGCGAGGATGTCGAACTCGGCCGGGCGCTGAAACCGCGCGACAAGGAACTCGACGCGCTGAATAAAGAAGTGGCCAGGCGTCTGCTCGCCCGCGCCGCCGAAGACAGCGAACAATTGCGCGGCTACCTCAACCTTTTGTTCATCGCGCGCCACATCGAGCGCATCGGCGATCACGCGACCAATATCGGTGAGGATGCCGTCTATGCCGCGGTGGCGGAGGATATCCGGCATCAGCCCTTCGTTGCCGAATAAGATCAGGTTCAGGACGCCGTCGCACTTTCTCCTTGGCCGGACCGGTACTTTGCGATACGGCAGGTTTCAACCACAGTCCCAAAGCCTTCTATGTTTTCGATCAAAAAATTGTTAGGGCACGATCAGAAATTTTTCGATCTGCTGGAGGCAAGCGCGCAGCAGGCTGACAGCAGCGTGCATCACCTGGTTGCGCTTCTCGCCCGCCTCGAGAAACACGACTCGCCGCAAAGCCTCGACGAGTTCGTGCACAGCCGGCGCAAGGACAAGCAGATCACGCAGGAGCTGACCGAGCAGCTCTGTAAGACCTTCATCACGCCGCTGGAGCGCGAAGACATTCAGGCGCTCGCCGCTGCTCTCTACAAGATTCCCAAGACCGTGGAGAAAATCGGGGAGCGCATCCTGATTTGTCCCGGTGACCTGGAGGGACGGAATTTCCAGAAACACCTCGAATTGCTCGACCAGGCGGCCGAGGCCGTCCTCGCGATGGTGAAAGAGCTGCGTAAAGGAACCGATGCCGCGACCGCGCGGGAAATGAACGCGCGTCTGCAGTCGATCGAGGGCGACGCCGACCAGCTGGAGCTCGATCTCCTGCGCGACCTCTACCATGGGGACTACGCGGCCAATCAGATCATCTTCCTGCGCGATCTTTACGAGCTCCTGGAGAAGGTGATCGACCGCTGCCGCGATGCCGGCAACATCGTCCTCCAGATCGTGCTCAAGTATTCCTAAGCCCGCCCAACGAACTGGCACATGACTCTCTTCATCGTCGTCGTCCTGGCGGCCATCCTCTTCGAGTACATCAACGGTTTTCACGACGCGGCTAACGCGATCGCGACAGTCGTCTCGACCAAGGTCCTGACCCCCCGCCAGGCCATCGCGATGGCGGCATTTTTCAATCTGACCGGCGCCCTCATGGGCACGGCAGTCGCGACAACGATTGGAAAAGGAATCGTGGACCTCAAGGTCGTCACGATGCCGACGATCTTGTGCGCCTTGCTTGGGGCGATCGTCTGGAACCTGGTTACGTGGCTGCTGGGATTGCCATCGAGCTCGAGTCACGCCCTGATCGGCGGTCTCTGCGGCGCGGCGCTGGCTACGGCGAGGAACGACTTCTCGGTCTTGAAATGGAAGAGCGGGCTCATGCCCAAAGTCGTCGTGCCGATGATCACGTCCCCGATCGCGGGGTTCATCTTCGCGGCCCTGCTCATGTTTTTGCTCATCGTGATCCTGCACCGCTTCACGCCGCATCTCATTCACAATATCTTCGGAAAACTTCAGCTCGTGAGCGCGGCCTGGATGGCGCATAGCCACGGGACGAACGACGCGCAGAAGACGATGGGCATCATCGCGCTGGCCCTTTTTACCGGCACGAGCAGCGGCGCTTTCGCCCACCTCCCGCCGGGGTTCCATTTCCTCACGACCCCGGAGTTCAAGGTCCCTATCTGGGTGGTGGTGCTCTGCGCCGCCACGATGGCCGCGGGCACGGCCGCCGGCGGCTGGCGGATCATCCGCACCCTCGGCCACAAGATGGTGAAACTGCAGCCGGTGCACGGTTTCGCTGCCGAGACGACCGCGGCGGTCATCATCCAGGCCGCGAGTAATTACGGCATCCCGCTTTCCACCACGCATGTTATCTCCACCTCGATCATGGGCGTAGGCGCGGTGAAACGTTTTAGCGCGGTGAAATGGGGCATCGTCGAGCGCATCGTCTGGACCTGGGTGCTGACTCTCCCTGCCACCGCGCTGATCGGCTACATCCTTGCCCGGGCTGCGGCGGCATTCTAGGGAGACAACTTATAACTGCGCGCCGTGCAGAGTGAATGTGACCGGCACGTAAACGGCCTCGTAAGCACCGGGCCGGCATCGCCATTGCCGCATCGCTCCTACCGAAACGTGGTCGAGGATGGCGCTGCCGGTGCTTTGGACCACATCGACCGTTCTGACATCACCGCCGGCATCGAACCGAAGGAGGAATCTCCCGCTGCCGGTTAGCTTCGCCCGCCGCGCCTCCAATGGATAACCGGGAGGCGGCGAGAAAATCATCTCCGCCTTTCCGGAGCCTATGTCGCGCGTGCTGGTGCTAACCTTCGTGATGCGGGAAACCTGCGCCTGCACGATGGGCTTGCGCTGAATTGCAGTCACCGCGCGGGGCGGTGGAGTTGACTCCGGAAGAACGAATTCCATCGTGTCGTCCGGCGGCGGAGGAAGCCGCGGCGGCGAATCTTCCGGTGGAGTCGGCTCCGGCTCATCGGCAATCAAGACTCCCTCGAAAGGCTGCTCTTCCCCTGATCCGATGACGCTCGGAATTTTGGAATTCCTCACCAAATTACCCGCCGCCACCGCGGCCAACTCTATCGCGATTGCGCCCACCAAAGCCGCCAGAAAATGCCAGCGGGGCGGTGTTTTGTAGAAAGCTGGCTTGCTCATCGTCGTCTTACCTCTCCTCCGAGTAAGACACGCTGCCCTCGCAAAAATTAAGGAGAACGCTCGATTCGTACTCCCACCCCGTCGGGAGAGCGGACCCTACACGGAACGATCGGACGATCGCTCGAGCAGGCGCGCGAGGTGGTGTTGCTCGGGACCCACCTGCGCCAGCTGGAGCGCGCGCCGAAAACTTTGGGAGGCGGCCCGATGATCGCCGAGCTGTTGGTGCAACTCGCCCACAACGGCGTGGAAAAGATGATGCGATTCGAGCAGGTCCCGGCGCGGCATTTCATTAATCGCGTCGATTCCGGCCCGCGCGCCGTGCACGCGGGCAACGGCGACCGCGCGGTTCAAGGCGACGATCGGCGAGGGATTGCGCGCGTGCAGTTGGTCGTAGTGACTCAAAATACGTTCCCAATCGGTCGAAGCGGAATCGGGCGCGAGGCAATGACAGGCGGCGATGCCGGCCTGGAGGTGGTAATCGCTCACGTCGTCGCCCTGCGCGGCGGCAGCAAGCTGGGCGAGGCCCTGGTCGATGAGCGACTGGTCCCATTGCGAGCGATCCTGTTCATCGAGTCGGAGCAGGTCGCCGTGTTCATCGAGACGGGTGGGGAAACGCGCGCTGCTTAGGAGCATGAGGGCGAGGAGAGCATGACTGCGCGGCGTGCGCCCGGCCGGGTGGGCGACAAGAAGCGACGTGAGGCGGATCGCTTCGCGGCAGAGATCGACGCGCAACAACTGATCGCCGGCGGAGGCTTTGTAGCCTTCGTTGAAGAGGAGATAGAGAGCGGCGAGAACGCCGTTGAGGCGCGGGGCGACATCTTCGCCCTCGGGGATTTCGAAACCGATGCCGGCTTCCTGGATCCGTTGCCGGGTGCGGGTGAGCTGTTTCTC
>JBDTOL010000043.1:0-14402 GCA_039933235.1 Spartobacteria bacterium
GCTCGACGCCGATTCTTTACCTCGGGATTTACGACCGGGTGCGCGAGCTTTTCGCTGCGCAGCCGGAAGCGATGGCGCAGGGCCTGACCGCGAGCGCGTTCTCCTTCAACTCCGGCAGCGGCCGTTGCGAGCGTTGCGGCGGGACTGGTTTCGAGAAGATCGAGATGCAGTTCCTGAGTGATCTCTACGTGCGTTGTGCGGAATGCGAAGGCCGCCGTTTCCAGCCGCACGTGCTGAAAGTGAAACTGGAAGGCCGCTCCGTTCACGAGGTGCTGGAACTGACGGTGAGCGAAGCGGTGCAGTTTTTCACCGCCCTAGGTGAGGGTGAAACACTAGCCAAGCCGCTCCTGATCCTGGAGGAGGTTGGGCTTGGCTATGTCCGTCTCGGGCAGCCCCTCAACACGCTTTCCGGCGGCGAATCGCAACGCCTCAAGCTGGTCCGGCATTTGACCGACGGAGACAATGCCAAGACCAAGGGCGGCGATCTTTTCATCTTCGACGAGCCCACCACCGGCCTGCACTTCGACGATGTTGCACTTCTCGTTAGGCTGTTTCAGCGCCTGGTGGAAGCGGGCAACTCGATCGTGGTGATCGAGCACAATCTCGAGGTAATTAAGTGCGCTGACTGGATCATCGATCTCGGCCCGGAAGGCGGCGAAGAGGGTGGGCTGCTGGTCGCAGCAGGAACGCCGGAAGCGATCGGGAAGATAGCGAATTCGCATACTGGTCGCTATCTGCGCGATGCTCTCCTTCCGGGGAGCACGGGCAGTCTGCCCGTCGTTCGCGGGAGTCTCCCGCGAACCTTGGACAGCGTCGCCGGCGAAGACGACGAGCGCCACAGCTTGCGCGCCGCCGAAGAGCCACCGGACTACCAGCCCGGCGGAACAGGGTGGCACCCTGTGCTCCCCAGAATCGTCGCGAACGGGGCGAACCACTCCATCGCGATCCACGGCGCGCGCGAACACAACCTCAAGAACATCTCGCTCGCCATCCCGCGCGACCAGTTGGTCGTGATCACCGGCCTGAGCGGTTCGGGCAAGTCGACTGTCGCTTTCGATCTCCTCTTCGCCGAGGGCCAGCGCCGTTTCCTCGATAGCATGTCGCCTTACGCGCGACAGTTCGTCGAGCAATTGGAAAAGCCCGACGTCGACCTGATCGAAGGTCTCCCGCCAACCGTCGCAATCGAGCAACGCGTTACCCGCGGCGGCGGCAAATCGACCGTTGCCACCGTTACGGAAGTTTACCATTTCCTCCGCCTCCTCTTTGCGAAGACCGGGACGCAGTTCTGCCCCGATTGCGATCTTCCGGTTGAAACGCAGAGCGTCGCCGCCATCGTTAGGCAGGTGGAAACGGCGGCGCGCCGCGGTCCACTCAAGGTGCTCGCGCCGCTCGTGAAGGCGAGAAAGGGTTTCCACACCGAAGTGGCGCGCTGGGCGGAACGGCAGGGGTTCGATACGCTCTACGTCGATCGCCAGCTCATCCCGGTCGCGCAATTCCGCAAACTCGAGCGCTTCAAGGAACATACGATCGATGCGGTCGTCGGGATGATCGACGCCAAACGCATCCTAAAAGCGCGCAACCTCGTACAGCGCGCGCTCGCCATCGGCCGAGGCACGGCGCATCTGCTCGATGCCAAGAATCGACTCACCGTCATGAGCACGGAGATGAGTTGCCCCGGTTGCGGACGCGCTTTCGAGGAGCTCGATCCAAGGCTCTTTTCCTTTAATTCGCCGCACGGCTGGTGCGAGGCGTGCGCCGGCTTCGGCGAGATTTGGAACGAGAAGCTGCAGCAGAATGAAGAGGAAACTGGCGAGTCGATGCTCGAGAACGAGCTGAGCGCCGAACGGCAGTTTGAGTCGGTCGATGAAGGCGAAGCGGTGCCCTGCCCCGATTGTCATGGGTCGCGGCTAAACCCGGTCGCGCGCCACGTCCGGTTGCAGGGGAAAACGATCGACGACTTCGCGGCGCGCTCCGCGCGGGAAGCGCTCGCCCTGGTCGGGAAGCTGCGATTCCGCGGCACGCAAAAAGTGATCGCGGCCGACCTCGTGCCGGAGATCGAGCAGCGCCTCCATTTCATGGACAATGTCGGTCTCGGCTACCTCGCTCTCGGCCGTTCCGCGAAAACCTTGAGCGGCGGCGAATCGCAGCGCATCCGGCTCGCGGCCCAGCTCGGCTCCAATCTGCGCGGGGTTCTTTACGTCCTCGACGAGCCGACCATCGGGCTGCATTCGCGCGATAACGTGCGCCTGCTCGAGACGCTGACCGCCCTGCGCGAGAAAGGGAATTCGCTCGTCATCGTCGAGCACGATGAAGAAACGATGCGGCGCGCCGATCATATCATCGATCTCGGCCCGGGTGCCGGCGTGCACGGCGGCGAAGTGGTGGCCGCAGGCACGCTGCGCGATATCGAGGAGAGCAAGGAATCGCAGACCGGCCGCTGTTTGCGCGAGCCGTTGTGCCATCCGGTCCGAAAAATACGTCGTTCGTTAGGGAAGGTGGAACAGTGGCTCGAGATTCGCAGCGCAAAGGCGAACAACCTGAAGAACGTCGATGTGCGTTTCCCGATCGGACGCCTTTCCGTCATCACCGGGATTTCCGGCTCCGGGAAATCCACTCTCATGCGATCCGTGTTACTCCCGGCGGTGCAGCAGGCGCTGGGTCACGCGCGGCGCCCGCGTGGAGGGACGACCGCCGTGTCGTCCGAGTTTCTGAAACAGGGACGGGACAGCGCCCCTCCCTCCAAATTCATGCGGGGCGCGAACGACGCGACCATCACCGGCCCGGAGTTTCTCGAGGCGATCTACGAAGTGGATCAATCGCCCATCGGCAAAACTTCGCGCTCGACCCCCGCGACCTACATCAAGGTCTTCGATGAAATCCGGAATCTCTTCGCGCAGTTGCCGGTCTCGCGCGTGCGCGGCTACACCGCGAGCCGGTTTTCCTTCAACACGGAAGGGGGACGCTGCGAAACCTGCAGCGGCCAGGGCGTGCTCAAGCTGGAGATGAGTTTTCTCCCGAGCAGCTACGTCCCGTGCGAAGACTGCGGCGGGCAACGCTACAACGCGCAAACCCTCGAGGTGCTCTACCACGAGCGCAGCATCGGCGACGTGATGAAGATGACGATCGCACAGGCGGCGGAATTTTTTGCGGCCAACCAGAAGATCGCGCGGCCGCTCTCCCTACTCGTCGAAACCGGCCTTGGCTACCTCCAGCTCGGCCAACCCAGCCCGACCCTGAGCGGCGGCGAAGCGCAGCGCCTCAAGCTCGCCACCAAGCTGACCCGCGGCGTCGGACGCGCGCAGAATGAACGGTTGCGCAAGATGCGAACGCCGAAATCGACGCTCTATCTACTCGAAGAACCGACCATCGGGCTGCACATGGCCGACGTGGAGCTGCTCCTTAACGTGATCCACCGCCTGGTTGATGACGGGAACACGGTCATCGTGATCGAGCACAACCTGAGCGTGATCGCGGAGGCGGATTACGTAGTCGATATCGGACCGGAGGCGGGGTCGTTAGGCGGAGAAATCGTCGCGGCCGGCACGCCCGAAGAAGTAGCGAAGAACCGGCTCAGCCGGACCGCGCCGTTCCTGCGCGAGGTGCTGGCGCAGGGCCGCACAGCGGCCCACGCACTGTAGCTGCTTCGCCGTGCGAAGCGTGAGTGCGAAAGGCGCTTCAGATGGAGTCATTCCCAACCACCCGCGCTTCGCACAGCCAAGCGGCTACATTTGCCGCGCACGGCAATCTCGCGGACACTCGCGCGCCGAATGCTTGCTTACTACCTGCACGATCTCGATCCGTTTGTCTTCCATCTCTGGGGCAACGTGGGGCCGCGCTGGTATGGGATGGCTTATGTGGCCGCGTTTGCCTGCGGCTTCTGGCTGCTGCGTCTCCTCGCACAACGCGGCTACACGCAACTGCGGGTCGAGCAGGTCGGCGACTTCATCACCTGGGCCGCGCTTTTCGGGGTCATGCTCGGCGGGCGCCTTGGTTACGTGATCTTCTACCGGCCCGGGATGTTGCTCGATCCGCTTTCGATCCTGCGGGTCTGGGAAGGTGGAATGTCGAGTCACGGCGGGATGATCGGCGTGATCGTCTTCACCTATTGGTATTCGTGGCGCCACAAGATTTCCTGGACCAACCTCGGCGATAACCTGGTGGTGGTGGTGCCGATCGGTTTGTTCTTCGGGCGCTGCGCGAATTTCATCAACGGCGAGCTCTACGGCCGGGCCACGAATGTGCCGTGGGCGATGCTCTTCCCGAAGGAAATCCTCGAGCCGCAGAACGCGGTCGAGGCCGATCGTGCTTTGCTGGTCGCGCAGCAGATCGATCCGGGCCTAACGACTCCGGAAGCGATCGTAACCGAGCTGCCTTCCCATCCCGCGCTGGGTGACGCGCTCCGCACCATCCTGACCCCGCGGCATCCTTCGCAGATTTATGAGGCGCTGCTGGAGGGTGTTTTGCTCTTCACGATTCTGTGGTTCGTGCGGACGCGCACCCGCCAGCCCGACGGCGTGCTGACCGGGCTTTTCTTCTTCTGTTATGCGATCTTCCGGATCGTGGTGGAATATTTCCGCGAACCGGATGCCTCGCTTATCGCAGGATTCACCCGCGGCCAATTTTTCTCCTTCTTTTTCATCGCGATCGGGCTGGCCTTCATCATCGTCGCGAAAAACCTGGACCGGCATGCTGCGGGTTCGCCGAAGAAGGCTCGTTAGGCGCGGGAAATAATCGGGGCCGGCGGAGCGCCCGCCCTACAATTGATGGTTAAGGGCGTGGATCTCGCCGGACGCAGACCGCCAGATGAGGTGACGGCTGATGCAATGGCTGACGTATTCCTTCGCGGCCGCGATGGCTTCCTCGAGATCGTCGTCATGGGCGAGACGGGCGGCGATCGCTGCGGAGTAGGTGCAGCCCGTCCCGTGGGTTGAGACGCCGGACACCAAGGGCGCGGAAAATTCGGTGATTCGCTCCCCCACGACGAGGAGATCGGTCGCCCGATCCCCGGGCAGATGTCCGCCCTTGAGCAGAAAGGGAACGCCGAATTTTTCCACCAACTCCCGGCCCGCCAGACGCATCCCGTCGAGGTCGCGCACTGGTCTGCCCGCGAGTGCGGCTGCTTCAGCCATGTTCGGCGTGACCACAGTCGCGCGCGGGAAAAGGCGGGAGCGATAGGCCTCGACTGCCGCCGGCTGGAGCAAAACGTCGCCGCTGGTCGCGACCATCACCGGGTCAATCACGAGCGGAATTTTCCGCCCCGACTCTTCCAGCACAGTGGCCACCACCTGGACGATCGCGGGGGAGAGGAGCAGCCCGGTCTTGATCGCCGCGACCGGGAAATGGGCGAGCAAGAGTTCGAGCTGTTCCTGGACATTGGCCACCGCGACCGGCTCGATCAGGGATACTTTGCCCGGGACCTCCGCGACCACGCAGGTGACGGCGGTGAGACCGAAGACCCCCAGTGCGCCAAAGGTTTTGAGGTCGGCCTGCAGACCTGCGCCGGCGCTGCAATCGGAGCCGGCAATGGTCAGGGCCACCGGCATGGGCCGCACGGGCGCCATGGTCGTTAGGCGCGGAGGAAGGCCGGCGAACTACGCGCCGTCGGGGCCGATCGCCTCGACCGGGCAGCCTTCCATGGCCTCTTTGCAAAGGCCTTCTTCCTCGGGCGATTCGGGCTGTTTGTAGACGAAAGAGTGGCCGCCGTCGTCGTTCCGCTTGAAATTGGCGGGCGCGGTTTCACGGCAGAGATCGCAGTCGATGCACTGATCATCGACGTAGAATTTCCCCTCGACGTTCTCGGAATATTTGTTTGCTACATCAGCCATAAGCTTTTCGGGGGGTTTGGCCACGAAAGTAGGAAGATTCTCCGCGCACGCAATCACTTTTCCTGATTGACGCAATGGGTTGCAGCCGCCAAATCACCCATGCCCGAACTCTTCAGGAGCGATCTGACGCAATGATGAAATCCGACACGCGCAAAACGCTCTACTCTTTCCTGGGCGAACTGGTGGTCTACGGCATTCTCGTCGTGATCTACTTTTTCCTCGTCCTGCATTTCCTGGGTGACTGGCTCGCGCGGCTGGACAAGGAAAACGTCAAACTCTACGCCTTCGTCGCGATCGGGTTGATCATCGGGCAGGCGGTGGTCCTGGAATGGGTCACCACCTTCATCTTCCGTCTCATGCGAGGCCGCTCGGAATGATCTTCCTCGCCATGCATTTCCCCATCTCGGGGACGGATATCAGCCCGGTTTATCTGGTCGTGATTGGCTTTCTAATCGGCGTCATGGGCGGTTTCTTCGGCGTCGGCGGCAGCTTCATCGCCGGCCCGGCCCTCCGCGCGGTCGGGATGCATTGGAACTTCGCGGTCGGCACCGACCTCGCCCATATCGTCGGCAAATCGGTTGTGGCGGCCAAGCGCCATCGGGCTCTCGGCAACGTCGATCTGAAGCTCGGCATGATCATGGCTCTCGGGACCATCGCGGGCGCCGAAGTCGGGGCGCAGTTGATTGAGCTCCTGAAAAGGCGCGGCAACGTCGATTTCGTCGTCAGCGTCATCTCGATTGCCGTCTACTTCAGCATTTCCTTTTTCATGATCTGGGAGAGCTGGAAAACGGTCCGCCTGCAAAAGAAATCCGGTCGCTCCAAGGTCAAAGGGCGCCTGGCCAAAGACGAATCCTCCTTCGCCGGTCTGACCCGGGCGGTCCACAAGATTCCGCTCTCGCCGATGATCTCGCTCCCGACCTCCGGCATCAAGGCGGTCTCGCTCTGGGTCATCATCCTTGTCTCATTCATCGGCGGTCTCTTCAGCGGCTTCCTCGGAGGCGGCGCGGGCTACATCCGCATGCCGATGATGGTTTACATCCTCGGCGTTCCTACCCACCTCGCGGTCGGGACCGATCTGTTTGAAATTATCATCTCGGCGAGCTACGGAACTTTTAGCCATGCCCTCAAAGGCAATGTCGATATCCTCGTCGCCCTCGTTATGAACACCGGCGCAGCCATCGGCGCCCAAATCGGTGCGATCCTCACCCAGTATTTCGCTGGGCCGAAGATCCGTCTCTTCTTCGTACCCCTCCCGCTGATCGGCGCGGCCATCGTTGTTTATACTTTGTTAACCGGACACAAGCTCTAGACCTCCATGCGCATCCTTATCTGCAGCGACGGCACGGATCCCGCGGACAATCCGACCCGGCTCGGCGGCCTGATCGCTGGTCCCTGCAAAGCGCAGACCACCCTGCTCGGCATTGTCGAGGAAGCCAGCCAGGAGGAAAGCCTGCGGCAGGCGCTGGTCGGCGAAGCGGAGCTGCTGCGCAAGCTCGGGATTGAGCCGGAGATCGTGGTGCGCTCGGGCGAACCAATCCGGCAGATCCTCGCCGAAACGACCGCGAACGAATACGAGTTCGCGATCATCGGCGCCCGGCGCAAAGGGAGCGGCGGGATGTATTTCCGGCCAGAGAAAACTTATGAAGTGATCAAGGCCGTGCCGCCGCCGGTCCTGGTGGCGATCGGCGCGTGCACGAGCGTGCGCAGGCTGCTCGTCTGCACCGGAGGGAAACGGTATATCGACGACGCCGCTCAGCTGGCCGGCGAGATCGCCGCCTGCCTCGGCGGCACCGTCACCCTGCTTCATGTGATGGCGGAACCGCCCGCCATTTACGCCGATCTCGTCAGGCTAGAGGAAGATGTCGATCGCCTCCTGGCCTCTGACTCCGAGTTGGGGCGCAACCTGCGCGGTCAGAAGGAGGGGCTGGAAAAGATGGGGATCAACGTCGCGGTGCGCATCCGGCATGGCCTCGCGCTCGACCAAATCTTCGCTGAGGTGCGCGAGGGGGAGCACGACCTGATCGTGACCGGCACGCCGCAGGCGAGCGGCACTTTCCGCCACTACATCATGGGGGATTTGACGCGCGGCATCCTGAACCGGGCCGATTGCCCGGTGCTGGTCGCGCGGGCCGGGAAGATCGTCGACGACGAAGACGCGGAGGGCGGGTTTTTCCACCGGCTGCTGCACGGCTTCAGCAGCGGCAAATCCGCCTAACGAACGGCGGAGCGGCTTGCATGACCAACCCCTGCCATTATGCTCCGCTCACCTGCATATGAATCAAAAATTTCGTGTTTCTTTCCTCGTCGTGAGGCTCGCCTGCGCATTTTTCCTCCTGCTTACTTTGGCCGTTTTTGTCGGCTGCTCGAAAAAGAAGGGCGGCCAGACGGCCGGCAGCACCGGCGATTACGTCACTGGCACTCCGTTGCCCGACCGGCAGGAAGGCACCTCTTTCCTGAGCGGCAACGTCGATCGCAACCAGTTTCAGCCAATCTATTTCGAGTTCGATAGCCAGACCATAGGCAGCTCTGAGAACAGCAAGATCCAAAAAGTCGCGAGCTTCCTGCAGCAGGGCAGCAGCCAGGTCATCATCGCCGGCTTTACCGATGAGCGCGGCACTGCGGAATACAATCGCGGCCTCGGCGAGCGCCGCGCCCAATCCGTCCGCGAAGCCCTCATCGCGATGGGCGCCGACGCGCAGAACATCCAGACGGTCAGTTTCGGCGCCGAAATGCCGGCCGATCCTTCCTCGAACGAAGCGGCCTGGGCCAAGAATCGCCGCGCTGAAATCGGCGTCGTGAAGTAGTCAGCGGCGACGTTCTGTCCCGCGCCTTCGGAGCGGCTGCCCATGTCCGCCTCGAATTCTGCTCGTTCCACCCGCCGCGGCTGGCTCGCCCATCTTTGGCACGAATGGACAGTGGCGAGCTGGCGCGCCATCCCGCCGGCCTTTGCCAGGCCGAAGCCGGACGAATGGAGCAATGACCAGCTCACTGTCGCCTGGCTGGGGCACTCGACCGTGCTCCTAAATTTTTTCGGCATCACGGTTTTGACCGATCCGGTACTCTTTCCGCGCATCGGGATCCGGCTCCCCTTCTTCACGATCGGTCCGAAGCGCCTGACGAAGCCGGCCCTGACGGTGCGCGAGCTGCCGCCGATTGATCTTGTCCTGCTTTCACACGCGCACTTCGACCACCTCGACTGGCGCACCTTGCGGCGCTTTTCCGCCCGCACCCAGGTGATTACCGCTTCTCGCACCCGCGACATCTTGCGCGGCACGAGGCTGCGCGACATCACCGAGTTGGGCTGGGAAGAGAGCCACGAAATTCGCACCAACGCCGGGTCGTTGGTCGTTAGGGCGTTCCCGGTCAATCACTGGGGGGCGCGGCTCCGAACGGACGATTACCGCGGTTACAATGGGTACGTTTTGGAAAGGAACGGCCGTCGCGTCATCTTCTCCGGCGACACCGCCCTGGCGGAAAATTTCGCGAGTTTGGACGACAGTCGCCCGTACGACCTGGCTATCATGGGGGTTGGCGCTTACCAGCCATGGATTCGTTCGCACTGCACGCCGGAGCAAGCGATCGCGATGGCAAACGCGGCCGGGGCGCGCTTCATCCTGCCGGTCCATCACCAGACCTTCAAACTCAGTTTCGAACCGTTCCGCGAACCGATTGAGCGCTTTGCCGCCGGATTAAAAGACGAGCCGGAACGGATCGCGCTGCGCGAGATCGGAGAAACGTTCGTTCTCCCGTGAGCGCTACGAGCGGTTGCCTAACGTGTCCTGGAGGAATTCGCGAAATTCCGCCGGATCGCGCAGCCGGTATTCGGCCCGGCTCGGGTTCGAACCGACCTTGATCGAGATCAGATTCGGCAGGTTGAGCTCGAACATGCTTTCATCCGTCTGATCGTCGCCGGCACAGAGCGCGAGGTCGTAATGTTTTTCCTGCAGCAGGCGCCGGACGGCCGCGCCTTTCGAGATCGTCGCCGCGCTGGCTTCAATGATCTTGCGGCCGTGCCGAATCTCGACCGGCTCATTCGCCATCAGCGCGCCGAGTTCCACGGCCAGCTGGTGCGCCTTCCAGGAGCCGAACTCGGGATCGGTATTCCGATAATGCCAAACGAGCGACGTCTTCTTTTCCTCGACGAAACTGCCCGGGGTCGATTGTTCGTAAAGTCGCAGAATCCGGAGCATCTCTTCCTTCCAGGCATAGCTGACCCCGCCATCGAGCCGCTTCCACTCGCTCGTTCCGGCGGGGCGCAGGGCCGCTCCGTGTTCCGCGATGAGGTTGAAGGAATACTCGCCCAGCCAGGCGTCGAGATCATCGCTCGTGCGGCCGCTGATGAGCGTTACATCCAGGTTCGGGCGGTCGCGCAGGGTGGCGAGCAGCTCACGCACGCCCTCGTTAGGCTTGGCCGCGCTCGGATCGCGCACGATCTCGCGCAGGGTGCCGTCATAGTCGAGAAAGAGCGCGATCCGTTTCTGAGCGGCGACCGCCTCGCGCAGCTGGTGGGCGAGATCTTCGATCCGACCGCCGTCCGGCGGCGCAGCGTCCTCGCGCGCCGTGGCGAGTTGGTCGATGAAGCTGCGGGCCCAATGCCTGGCATCATATTTCAAGACCCGGTCTCGCATCGGTTTGTTGCGGGAAACTCTCTCCTCCTCCGGCAACGCTAGCGCCTCGCGCAACGCCTGCGCCACGCCCTGCGCATCGTAGGGGTTGACCAGGACGGCGTTGAAAAGCTCGCCCGCCGCCCCGGCGAACTCGCTCAGGATGAGAACGCCAGCGTGTTCGCGCTGGCACGCGATGTATTCTTTCGCGACCAGGTTCATCCCGTCGATCAAAGGGGTGACGAGCCCGACATCGGAGCAGGCATAGAGGGCGCAGAGATCGACGAACTCGACCGAGTCGTGGATGAACCGGATCGGACTGCTCCGCAGCGTGGCGTAGGTGCCGTTGATCCGGCCGACCTGCGCCTCCACTTCCGCGCGCAACTCCTGGTATTGCTCCACCCCTTCGCGCGAGGGCACGCTGACGAAGATGAACTTGATCGCATCGCGATCCTCCAGCTCCTCCAGAAATCGTTCGATCGCTTCGATCCGGTGCAGGATTCCCTTGGTATAATCCATCCGCTCGACCGAGAGGACGATCCGCTTGTCAACGTCCGACTCGTGCATCTCCGCGAGGCGCTGCTCGAACTCCGGCGAAGCGAGCGTCTCCTCAAACTTCTTCGCGTTGATTCCGATGGGGAACACGCCGAGCGCGGCGCAGTGGCCGCTTCCGGTCCGGATGAGCGCGATCTCCGACTCGATCCCGAGGAGGCGCAGCACGGTGCTGCGAAAATGGCGGAGGTAACCAAAGGTGTGAAAGCCGACCAGGTCGGCCCCGAGCATACCGGCGACCAGTTCGTTGCGTTTCGGATGACAACGGAAGGTCTCGAAGGAGGGGAAGGGCGTGTGCAGAAAAAAGCCGATCTTCAATTCCCGCATCGCCTCGTGCAGCATCGCCGGCACGAGCATGAGTTGGTAATCGTGCACCCAAACGAGATCGCCCGGTTTGGCGCACGCCAGCACCTTGTCGGCGAAACGCTGGTTGGCGCTGCGATATTGTTCCCACCAGGCCGGGTCGTAGCGCATGTAGTTCGGCATGTAGTGGAGGAGGGGCCAGAGACTGGAGTTTGAGAACCCCTCGTAGTGCCCGGCCGTTTCCTCTTCCGAGAGAAAGATCGGAACGCAGCCGCACTCCTCCATCAGGGTACGCTCGACCTCGGCCTGCTTTTCCTCGGGCACGACGCTCCCTGGCCAGCCGATCCACTTCAGGTCGAACTGTTCCGTCGAGAGGCCTTCCAGCGCCGCGACCAGGCCACCTGACGACTTGCGGATTTTTTCGCCCACCGTTACCGGCAGTCGATTCGAGACGTTGATCAGGGTGGTGCGTGACTGGGACATTAGATCGGCCTGTTCGTTAGGGATCGGGTGCGCAGGACGGTTTGGTCCTTCTCAAAATCCCCCGGATGATCGTCCGATCCGGCTGGGTGCGCCGCTATTCTTTTCTCGAGACAAAGCGGGAGAGGTGCGGCAGAGAAGAGTCGATGCGTGCGGTCGTGGTGCTCAAGCCTGGTGGCGTCGAGAATCTTGCGTGGCAGGAGGTGGAAACTCCACCGCCTCCGACGGCTGATCGCGTCCGGGTGCGAGTGCGTGCCGCTGGGGTGAATCGCGCCGACATGCTGCAGCGGGCCGGGAAATATCCTCCCCCCCCCGGTTATCCGACCGATATTCTCGGCCTCGAATTTGCCGGGGAAGTGGAGTCGTTAGGCGAAGCCGTCGGTGCGTGGCAGATCGGCGCCCGCGTCTTTGGGATCACGGCGGGCGGCGGTCAGGCCGAGTTTGTCGTGGTGCCGGAGAGCAACCTCGCGCGGATCCCCGATACACTCGACTACGTCCAGGCTGCGGCCATGCCGGAGGTATTCATTACCGCGCATGATGCGCTCTTTACCCGTGCGCGATTACAGATGGGCGAGCGCGTCCTGATCCATGCGGCGGCTTCCGGCGTGGGCACTGCAGCCGTTCAGCTGGCACACGCGACCGGAGCATTCGTCTATGGCACCTCGCGCACGGCCGCAAAGCTGGAGCAAGTCCGGGCACTCGGTCTGGACCAGGCCATCACGGTGGAGGGCGCGTCCGAGGATTTCGTCGAGAGCGTGCAACGGCTGACGGATGGCGCAGGTGTCGACGTCGTGCTGGATCTGGTCGGGGGCGATTATTTTCCCGCCAATCTCCGGGCCCTCGCCTCGGGCGGTCGCATCATTTGCGTCGGGACCACAGCAGGACGCGAGGCGGAACTCGATCTCGGACTCGTCCTGCGCAAGCGGGCGACGATCATCGGAACCGTCCTGCGAGCCCGGTCGATCGCGGAAAAGGCGGAAGCCACCCGCCTCTTTGCCGCGCATGTGCTGCCGCTGGTTGCACGCGGACTGGTTCGACCGGTGGTGGATCGGGTTTACCCGGCCGCAGAAGTGCGAGCTGCGCACGAATACGTCGAATCCAATCGCAGCTGCGGGAAAGTGGTTCTCGACCTCTCCGGTTCCCCGTAGCGTTCGCTGGCCCTATCTCGCTAACGCTCGACGGCACCGGTGCGCCGGCCTTATCCGGAGACAGCGGACGCTACAAGCCGTTGCAGCGTGCGCTGTCCCAGCGCGTTAAAGGGAGGTCGCCCCGGGAGCCCGGGCCGCTTTACTCCCAGTTAAGTGGCACCGTTGCTGCTTTCTAGAAATTATGGCAAAGTTCTTAAATACGAGCGCGGCGAACTATTATCTCGAGGAGATCATTCGTCTCGCCCGCGACCGGCTCATCCTCATCACCCCGGTTTTGAGGCTGAACGATCGGGTCAAGGAACTCCTGGCCGAAAAGAACCAGCGACAGATCGAAGTCCAGCTGGCCTACGAGAGGAATGAGCTGCCGCCGGAGGAGGTAAACTGGCTCCGAACGCTCTCTTTCGTGCGCACCAGCTTCTGCCGGAATCTTCACGCCCGCTGTTATCTTAACGAGCAGTTCTGCATCGTGAGCAGTCTCAATCTTCACGAACTGAGCGAGGCCAAAAGCAATGAGATTGGCGTCCTCATTTCCCGCGACGAAGACGGGGAGCTTTTCCAAAGCCTGTCGCAAGAAGCCGACCGGATCATCCGGATCAGCGACGAAGTACGAATGAGCGCGGAGAAGGTGCGCCGGATGAGCGAAGAGAACGCTCCCAACGGCGCGGATGAACAGGAGGGCGTTGGCAAACTGAGCACGTCGCGGCTGGCCCGAAAGCTCGGCCTCAAGACGCAGGAGCTGACCGATCACCTGGTCCATCTGGGTGCGATCGAGATCAGCGAAGGGCGCAAGCAAATCACGCCACTCGGCCGGCGGCTCGGTGGCGAGTTGCGGGTGAGCGCGCGCTTCGGTCCCTACTTCCTCTGGCCGGAAGCGCTCCCGCTGGCTAAGGCCTAACGAGACAGGAGCAGTGCCCGCCTGTAGCGTCCGCTGTCCCAGCGGAAAAGAAGACGCCTCGGAAACCGAAGGCGACCGACCGACGCGCTAAGACAGCGCCCGCGGCAGCCCGCCTAACTCTCGGCCGATTCCGGCACCGCTTTCTCGGCCGCCTGGAATCCGACCTTGGAATGAGTGCCGTCGCAGAACGGCTTCTCGGTCGAAGCGCCGCAGCGACAGAGCGCCATGCGCTTTTCCACCGGATAGGAATTCCCATCCGCGTCCTTCATTTCCACTTCGCCTTTCACGATGTAAGGGCCGTTCTTGATGATGTCGATGCTCACGTCAGCCATGCGCGCAGCATCGCATTCCCCGATCCAAAAGGAAAACGTCCGTGTAGCCGGGGGCGTTGACCGCGGCCACCCGAAGACCGCTCCGAATCCTAATCTCGTATCGACCCGACCAAAGCCTGGGGTCTGATTCTGGGGAGCACGGAGTGCCACTCCGTCGTCGGCGGGAGTCTCCCGCCAACCATGTCGCGCGAGCGACCCACTGGAAAAAGTTCGCGAGCGGAGACTCCGCTCGCCCACGGGGTATCACCCCGTGCTCCCCAGAA
>JBDTOL010000044.1:0-9529 GCA_039933235.1 Spartobacteria bacterium
GGTTCTTGCGCGCCCGCGTCTCCCGTCGCGGGATATGCGCCCGCGCCACCAGGTTGCCGCGCAAGAGTGTGCCTAAGGCGAAGGCATCGAGCCGGTCGGTCTTGATCTGCGCATCGGCGATCAGTCGGGTCTTGAGCGGATGGGCCAGCACCACCTCTTCCACTTCCCCGATCTCTTCCAGCAGATCATGGGTTAAACCCCAGTTCCAACACACTTCCAGGACTGCTTTGCTCGGTCCCTCCAGCCCGCGGAAAAACCGCGCGTAGTCTTGCGCCTCGTGTCCCTCAATCCGCGCTTCTCTCACCTTCCGCCCCGCCTCATCCTGCGCGCAGAGCACGCTATAACGCTTGTGAATGTCGATCCCAACGTAGTTCATAAAAACAGTTCCTTTCTTTTTCCTGTGAGCTTACGCTCGCCAGAACTGTTTTCATGTTACCTGACCCACACATACACTCGCACGGGCAATTAAACGGGTGCACGAAGTCCGCCCGCGCAAAGGTCGTTAGGAGTTTCGATTGAAGAATTGATAAAATAAAAATATGAAAAGCAGAAAATTAGCAATTTTCGGAATAGGAGCTTGGATACTTCCAGTTGCATCTTCAGCCCAAGATCTCGACGAAAATTATGTGGCTCCCACAGCCTTAATTGCGATATCAGCAATAGCGGGACTGGCGTTTACGGTGATGGCTGTGGTTCGTCTTTGGAAAACGCACAAAGTTACTGCTGTTTTGTTCCTTGCGTCATCCTTAATAACCCTCGTTTACATGTCAGCTCCAATAAAAATAATCAACTTCCTTTTATTTATTTGGGTTGCGACGCTTCTTTGGGTGATGGGCAAGCATGAAGGTCTTGCTGAAACACTCCAGAAAGATTCGGGCCTTACATCGGAAGAATGTTCCGCAGTTCAAGGCAATTTACAAAAAGGAGACCATGAAGCGGCAATGCACAAAATTGCGCTAGCTCAAGAACGGCACAAGGAACTTTTCAAAGAAGCGACAGGTGTCGATGTAAAAGATATTATTCCTGAAATTGGTAAGGAAATTTCTTGGGCAGATATCGGAGACCATGCTTTCCGAGTTTTTGAGTTTGATAGAAACGGGACAACCGTGGATGAGAACAATCAAGTAATAGCAAAAAGTTCGTTTCAGCCGTACGGATATTTGCTCGTGGAGTCCCCAATTTTGAATAACCGTGTGCGGTTACCGATTATTCATCGCGACGATTTTCTACTTGCAGAAAGCGTATTTGACGATCCAAAATTGGCGAACCTCGTTGAGAGTGAGGAACTGCTTGTAACCTACTCACCAAAACATTCAGGTCCGCTAGCCCACATCATGTATTACACTATGCTTTAGTACCGAGCGGAACACTAGACTCTTACTACTCAGCAAATAACGACGCACACATGGCGAAACCTGAACCGCAGACATTGTTTGGCCCATTTGTATATCAAGGCGAAATTAAGGTACAAATAAATTCGGAACCAAAGGGTTAGCAGGGGTCAGTGTGGGCTTGCATTGATTTTTCGGACAGTGATAAGGGGCCAATTCCTTTGGGTCTATTTGTTTTCTATTTTGTTTAGCTGCGATTCAAAGTGGATGGGGCTGCGGTAGGCAAGGCTGGAGTGGAGTCTGGTGCGGTTGTAGAAGGTTTCAATGTAGTCGAAGACGGCGGTGCGGGCTTCCGCGCGGGTGGCGAAGCGGTGGTGATAGATCCAGAAAAGCGACGAGATGAAGCCAGCCCTGGCCGGTAAGCACGCCGGTGGCATCGGTGGCCCAGACTTGATTGAGACGTCTGATCACGAGGTTTCGCACGCGGTTAGTTGCGATCGGTCCACCATGGCGGCTGTCGGTGGTGGCGTGGCGATACTTGGAGCGTTGCCGGGCAAAGAGGCGTTCCTTGCGCATGAGCCGGGCGATGCGGTTGCGCCGTCCTGGACAACCGAGCACGCGGGCGAGTCGCGGGCTGCCATAAGTCTGGCGACTGCGGGCGAACTCCTCCCGGATGCGGGCACGCAAGTGGATGGTCTCGGCTTGCCGCGGCCCAGGCTGACGCCGTCGCTCTTTCCAGTCGTAATAGCCGCTGCGTGAGAAGAGGAGTTCCTCGCATAACCAGGCTACTCTGTATTGGCCGCTCATGGCTTCGATCCGGGCATACCTCTGGGCGGCACTTCGGAGAGGATGCCCAGCGATTTTTTTAAGACTTCACGCTGTTCTAAAAGCTTGGCGTTCTCCGTGCGCAGCCGCTGGATCTCCGCCTCCAGTTCTTCCACGCTGCGCCTCGGCTTACGTCCCGATCCAGGCGTGTCGGGCACGCGCTCGGTGCGCGCCCAACGGGAGAGCAGCGGCGAACGAATCCCCAACTGCGCTGCGATCTTGGCCGCGCTCCGGCCACTGGCACGCCACAACTCCAGCGCCTCCTATTTATACCTCTCTCGTGTAGCTCGTCCGCTCGTGAACTGGTTTGCGTAGCTGCGTCTTCATATGGGCTCTCCTTCGGGTTCTTGACCCCAAGCCCACTGTCCGTCAAATCAGGGCAACCCCAGACTGACCCCGCTTTCTCCCCACATCCTTGTCGACCTCGAGATTGACGCACTCAGTGTCGTTCACGGTGTCCACATCGAGCAAAATTCCCATCTTGCCCAGATCAATGTTATGGTGAAAACCGATGACACCCAGGCTGCTGTAGTTAGCCACCTCGGTCGTGCTGCCGTCGAACTCCGTGCGAAAGAGAGAGCTGCCCGAGCCAAGATAAAATGCATTATCAAATTGCTCAACGTCCTGGGTGCTGATGTTGGCCGTGCCGATCCACCGCACCTCGCCGTCGGTATCAATAACAATAGGTGTGATCGGATCGGCATAACCCTTGATCAGAATAAAATCGTAGCTCCCGGCTAGTGCCGGGAAGGCGTGATTGGACAACGGTTGGGCTGGTATAGGTGCCGCCATCGTAGGCAGGGTGACGATCGTGATGGGTGTTACCTGCGAGGTTCCGTCCCTGAACCTGACCGTGATCGTGACAGTGTTCGAGCGGCCGGCGTAGAGACCGAAAACCGGCACGGTAAGCTGCGCCGCTTGTGCCGAGATGACAACAAGAACCGCCAGCAAAGCCATGAGTTTGGGCAATTTCACTGGCCGGAGTTCGCCGGGCGATCCGGCAATGTCGAGCATGTTCGCGCGACGCCCGCGCCGGATTGTGCTGGTGTGAAATCGCAATTCGTCATTTCCGTTCCTGGACGACAGATAGGCGCCAAGGCCTTCCATCTGGAACCATGGCTCATCCTGGGCTCTTCGCTTCTCTGGCTGGCAGTGATGCCGCTGGCGGCAATCCTTAGACCGGCGCCGTGCTCTTCCATGACGTCAAAGCCAGGGTGCTGCGGTGCTGGCGGCCTACCGTGAAATTGTAGGTCGCCACCCCACCATCCGTTGTTCCCAGATCCACGCAGGTGCCCGAGGCGCCTGGAGGAGGGCGAAGATTTTCGTTTTCCCCTGCCCTCTCAATCATCCAGATTCCCGGATGGGAACTAACCGGCTCGAAGCATTCAGCGATGGAGTGCTGGCGATCGTTATCACGATCATGGTGCTGGAATTAAAGGTGCCGCATAACCCGAGTCTCGCGGCGCTCGTCTCGCTCTGGCCGGTCTTCCTGAGTTATGTGCTGAGTTTTATTTACCTTGGGATTTATTGGAACAATCATCACCACATGCTGCATGCGGTAACGCGTATCACCGGCCGCAGCCTCTGGGCTAATCTGCATCTGCTCTTCTGGCTCTCGCTCATACCCTTTGTGACCGGCTGGATGGGCGAGAACCACTTCGCGCGAATACCGGTGGCGCTCTACGGCGTCGTCCTGCTCTGCGCGGCCTGCGCCTACTGGCTCCTGCAGCGTTCCCTGATCAAGGCTGAAGGGCACGATTCCCTGCTCGCCCCTGCCGTCGGGAGCGATTGGAAAGGAAAACTGTCCCCGGTGCTCTACGCGCTGGCGATCGCGCTGGCTTTTGTAAACCCATTAATCTCCTGCGGGCTTTACATCGTGGTGGCCGCAATTTGGTTGCTGCCCGATCCACGAATCGAGCGCACCATCTTCCCGGCGCATCCCCCGACCGCGGCCCCCTGAGAAATTTTTCCGCGCAGGCACGGAATTTTCTGCTTTTTTGCGTTGTGCGCGTATTGATCGCTGACGATGAGAAGGCTTTTTCGGCTCTACTGGCCGATCTCGTGCGCTCCTGTGGCCACGAAGTAGTCGGGGTGGTGCACTCCGGCCTCGACGCCATCCGCTCCTATCGCCAGCACAAACCCGATGTGGTGCTGATGGATTTCGCGATGGCGCGACTGAACGGCCTGACCGCGTGCCGCAACATCCTGAGCGACGATCCGGAAGGCTGCGTCCTTTTCCTCTCCGGCCTGGGCGATCGGGCGGAATTGACCCCGGAATATTCCGGTGCGCTCGCGGCGTTACAAAAGCCAATCACCCGCGCACAGCTTGAGCAGGTGCTGAACGAAGCGGCGGCCCGGAAACGATCGGGCGCGAAAAACGGCGGTTCGACGCCCATCCCGGCCGACTCGGGCTCGTAGCAGCGCCGGGCTTTATTTCGAGTACCCGCTCCGGTGCACGTTGCTGGTCGTGGTCATGCCGCCGGGGTGCAGGGTCTCGCGCGAACTATGCACTTCGTAGAGGATCACCCTCCCGCCGGGGCTCAGCATAACGAAGAGCTGCTGCGCCTCGACAGTGGGAGCGCCGAGGAAGGGAGCGAAAACCGGGATGTAGGATTTGGGCGGCGCCGGGACGGAGCGAAACCAATCGAGCGAAACATTGCCTGCGAGATCGACGTCGCGCGTCGTCGGCGTGCCGAAGAGCTGGACGAGATCCATCTCGGTCGTCTGTCCGATGCGAACCTGGTTGACGTTCTGCTGTGTGATCGAGGATGGGGACGAAGCCCAGCTCATAAGGCAGGAGGCGATGAGGAAAGTCAGGCAAGGAGTTTGGTTTTCATATTGGCTGGGTTCTTCATTCTGCACAAAGTGGCCGAGATGCATCAAAATCGTTCGCCAAGCCCAGAATGATCGCGTCGCAGGAGCGTCGCGACTGCTTTCATGAGTGATCTGCCAGAAGCCTCGCCACCGCATCGGCGTCGCCCGCGCTATCGCGGAAAGAACCCGCGTCGCTTCGAGGAGAAGTACAAGGAGCGCGATCCGGGGCGCCATCCTGAGACGGTCGAGAAAGTGCTCGCGGCGGGCAAGACGCCGGCAGGCACGCATCGGCCGATCATGCTGGACGAGATCGTGCAAGTGCTCGCGCCGGCGCCGGGCAAAATCGCGATCGATTGCACGCTCGGCCACGGCGGGCACGCGGTCGCGCTGCTCGAACGGCTGCAACCCGGCGGCCGGCTGCTCGGGCTCGACGCCGACCCGGTGGAGCTGCCGAAAACCGAGGCGCGCCTGCGGTCGTTAGGCTTCGGCCCCTCCACCTTCACCGCCGAACGGACTAATTTCGCCGGGCTGCCGCAGGCGCTCGCCCGCGCCGGGCTGCAGGGGGCTGATCTCATCCTGGCCGATCTCGGCGTTTCCTCGATGCAACTGGACAATCCAGGGCGCGGGTTCTCGGCGAAGGAGGATGGTCCGCTCGATCTGCGGATGAACCCGCCGCGTGGACAGGCGGCGTCGCATTTTCTGCAAAAAGTGAAGGCGGACAGGCTCGTCAGGCTACTGCTCGAGAACGCGGATGAACCGGAGGCGCCCAAGCTCGGGCCTGCACTCGCCGGGCGATTCTTCCCGACCACCGGTTTGTTAGGGAAGGCGATCCGGGAAACACTGACCGGCCGGGACCGGGAAACAGTCGAGGTCACGGTGCGGCGGGTTTTCCAGGCCTTGCGGATCGCGGTCAACGATGAGTTTTCCGCGCTCGAAACGCTGCTCCGGCATCTCCCGGCCTGCCTCCGGGCCGGCGGGCGGGTCGCAATTCTCACTTTCCATTCAGGCGAGGATCGCCGTGTAAAGAAAGCCTTCGCGACCGGTCTGCGCGAGCAAGTTTACGGGAGGATCTCGCAGGAAGTGAAGCGTCCCAGCCCGGAGGAGCGCCGCGCGAACCCGCGCTCGACATCCGCCAAACTGCGCTGGGCCGAGCGCGCTTCAGGTGCGAACCTGTAAACGCGATGGAACCCGCCGAAGATCAGCTCGTCGACCTGAGCCATTGCGTGGAAGACGGCATGGTGACTTACAAAGGGCTGCCCGCGCCGATTATCTGCGATTACCTCAGCCGGGAAGCGTCCCGCGCCCGCTACGCGCCGGGCACGGAATTCCAAATCGGAAAAATCGAGATGGTGGCGAACACCGGCACCTATATCGACAGCCCGTTTCATCGTTATGCGGACGGTTGCGACCTCTCTGAACTGTCGCTGGAGAGCCTGGCCAATCTCGATTGCGTGGTCATCCGCGCCACGGCACGAGCGGCACGCGCGATCGATCGGGCCGAGCCGATCGCGGAGCTGCGCGGGAAGGCGGTGCTCTTCCATACCGGCTGGGATGCGCACTGGCGGACGGATCGTTATTTCGAAGGGCATCCCCACCTGACCGGCCGGCTGGCGGAAGCGCTCGTCGCGACCGGTGCGGTCCTAATTGGGATCGACTCGTTTAACATCGATGGCACCGATACGGGAGAACGCCCGGTCCATTCGATCTTGCTCGGCGCGGGGATCCCGATCGTCGAGCATCTCCGCGGACTCGAGGGATTGCCCGATCGCGGTTCACGCTTTTATGCAGTGCCGGTAAAGGTGAAGGGAATGGGCACTTTCCCGGTGCGCGCTTTTGCGCGCCTAACGGCTGCCTGAGCTTGCGCCTGCTGCAGCGGCGGCGGGAACTTTGTGGTATTCCTCGAGCGCCTCCGGCATCCATGCCTGCAGCTGCTGGATGCGCCGCCCGTGCGACGGATGGGTGGAGAGAAACTCGGGCGGTTGCGCCTTGCCTTCCTGTTCCATTCGTTCCCAGAAACGGATGCTTTCCCGCGGATCGTAGCCGGCACGGGCCATGTAGATGAGCCCGACGTGGTCGGCTTCCGATTCGTGTTGGCGACCGAAGGGCATGAGGACGCCGAATTGCGCGCCGGCTCCAAGCGCGCCCATGACCGCGCGCTGCTTGTTGTAATCCATGTCCGAGAGTGAGACGGCGATGCCGGTCATGGCCGTCTGGGCAAGATTTTGCTGGAGCACCCGCTGCGCACCGTGGCGTGAAGTAGCGTGCGCCATCTCATGGCCCAGCACGGTGGCGAGGCCGGCGTCATCCTGTGCGATCGGCAGGATGCCGGTGTAAACGACGATTTTGCCGCCGGGCAAACAGAAGGCGTTCGCCTGCGCATCGCGGATGAGCGATTCGCGCCAGTCGAATCCCTGACCCGCCTCCCCAGTCGCGGCCGCGAGGCGACTCGAGACGCGCCGCACCATCTCTGACTCCGCACCGGAACCGATGGTCTGCGCCTGCGAAAGGACTTGCTGGTAACTCTGGAGACCCAGAGCCGCTTCCTGTTCCGTCGAAAGGCCGACGTGACTGGTGCGGCCGGTCTCAGGATTAACAAACTTCTCCGAGCTAAAATATTGGTAGGCGAAAAAGATGGCCGCGATGAGAATCGGAACCCATTTGATGTGACGGCGGTTCATGCGCTGGTGTTGCGGCCGGGGAATCAACTGGCCGCACCTTCTATTCGCAGCGCCCGATCAAATCGGACGGGAGAAGCCCGCCGCAATTCGCGACGAATCATTTTACCGCGCAACGGCGGGATGCGGCGCGGCGGCGATGGCGGACTCGAGCGCGTGGATATCGACCGGCTTCGTCAGATGCGCGAAGAAACCGCTCGCACGGCTGCGCGCGATATCGTGATCCATGCCGTAACCACTGAGGGCGATGCCGGGCAGACCTAGGTTATCGTGCAATTCCGCCATCAGATTATGACCTTCGCCATCGGGTAAACCGAGATCGGATATGACGAGGTCGAACTCCCCGGTTGTGACTCGAGCGCGGGCTGCTTCGATTGTCGCGACACCGTCGACCTTGTGACCGCGCCGTTGCAGTAATTGCACCAGGGTAACACGCGTCTGTTCGTGATCTTCCACGAGCAGAATGTGCCGTTGCGAACAGGCCGGAGCAGCTTTGTGAGAAGAGTCTGGTGTGGAATCAGCCGCCGACGCCGTGCTATCCAGTGGAAGCTTGATGCGGAAGGTCGCGCCGCGTCCCCTGCCCTCGCTCTGCGCAATGATGCGACCATTCTGCAACTCGACGAGCCGCTGCGTAATCGCCAGCCCAAGGCCGATTCCGCCGAAGCGATGGCCACGGTTGTCATCTTCCTGGATGAACGCGTCGAACACCTTGTCGACCATCTCCGGCGCAATGCCAACGCCTGTATCCATCACTTCCACATCGAGCGCCTCAGGATTCTCCGGCGGATTGCAGGTGCGCACCGTGACGGAACCGCCGCGTGGGGTGAACTTGACGGCGTTCTTGAGCACATTCCAAAAGATCTGCTGTAGCCGCACGGCATCGGCCTTGATCGTGTGCCGCGCCGCCGCCAGGTCGAGGGTGAAATTGATTTCGCGCTGCTGAATGTCGCTGCGCAGGATGTTATGGGCGTGGCGCAAGGCGGCGTGGGCGTCGATCGGGCGCAGGTCGAGCCGCAGCTTGCCGCCGGTGATGCGAGTGATGTCGAGGAGGTCGTCGACGAGCTGGGCTTGCAGCGCGATTCCCTTGGCGATGACGTCGATATCGCTTCGCACTTGCTCCGGCAGGCTCTCGTCCTCCGCCAGCGAGGTCGCGAGAAGCAGCGCCGGATTGAGCGGCGTGCGCAGCTCGTGCGAGAGCGCGGCGAGGAAGTCGTCCTTGGCGTGGGTGGCCGCCTCCGCGCGGCCCTTCGCGGCCTCCGCGCTGACCCGGGCCGCCTCGGCCGTCTCGAAAAGCGCGCGGATCTTTGTCTCACCCTCGCGCAGCGCTTCGTTGGCTTGTTCCAGCTCGGCCGTCCGCTCGGCCACTTTGTCTTCGAGCTCGAGCGAGTGACGACGCTGTTGCAGCGCATAACGAATCGAGCGTTCGAGGTCGAAGGCGTCGATCTCGCCCTTGACGAGGTAATCGGCCGCGCCGGCCGCGAGCGCCTGCAAAGCCAGCTCGCGATCGCCATCGCCGGTCAGCACTATAACGGGCGCGCGGCAGCCGTGCCGAAGCGCTTCGCGCAGGAGGGCGATGCCGTCCCCTTTGCCTAACCGATAATCCAGGAGCACGGCATCGTGCTCGCACTGCGCAAACTCGACCATGGCCCGGTCGAAATTATCGATCCAATCCAGGGAGATCTTAACCCCCGGGATTTCCCGCAGCAGGTCGCTCGTTAACAAATAGTCGTCCGGATCGTCCTCCACCAGAAGCACCCGGAACGGACCTTTGCTATTATCCATTGTCGCCTCCGTCGCCGCCGTTCTCGCCCGGCAGCGCTACGATTTCGAGCCAGTATTTGCCGAGCACTTTCACGACCTCCGCCATAGACGCGAATGTGACCG